>NZ_CAJMYZ010000011.1:0-289435 GCF_905220155.1 Paraburkholderia sp. J7
CGATGAGTGCTCCGGGTACCCGGGGTGTGTCGGGTGATGATTGAGGTGACAGTCGCATTCGAGCGGGATTCAAGCGGGTATCAAGCGGAAATCAAGCGCCAGCATTGGAACGACGCGTTCAACGAGCGTCCGATCCTTCTACGGCAGGCCGCTGCCCGCGCGCGCGTGCGGCCATGGCGGAAGGCGCTTCGGCCTCGGGATTGGCGACGCTCACGCGTACGCCGCGCCAGATCACGTGCGAGCCGAACGCGGCGGAAAGCCACTGCAGGGCCAGCAGCACATCGCGCAGCGGCACGAGCGGCAAATCGCGCCAGAACGCTCGCCAGCTTCCGCTTGCTCGCGCGTGCAGTATCAAACGTGCAATGATACCCGCCGTCGTGGCCGTGGCGAGCGAGGCCAGCGCGGCACGCGTCGTCGCGCACGCGCCGATGCCCGCCCCCGCCGCGAGCAAGCCGTATAACAGCGCGCCCAGCACGAGCCACGGCGTGGGAAACGTAATGAACAGTGAAGCGAAGCCCGCCGGATTCACCGAGCGGATCGTGCGCAGCCAGCGGGTCTCGCGCAGCCAGAGCGAGCCGAACGTCGGCTCGATCACGTCGGTGGCCACCACCACTGGCGCGAGCACCGTGGCAAGGCCGTGATCGCGCGCGTAACGGGCAAGCAGATAGTCGTCGGCGAGGCAGTCCTTGAGCGCGGCGAATCCGCCGATGCGTTCGAGCGTCGCGCGGGAAAGCGCGAGCGTCGCGCCAAAACCGAACGCGCGCGAGCCCGTGGAATGCGCCACGCGCACCGAGGGCGCGAACCACTCGTTGATGAACAGCGCGCCCACGCGCGGCCAGAAACCGCCGATGCTGCGGGCGCTGTAGAGACAGGTCACGACGCCTACGTCCGGGTCGGCCAACGGCGCGGTGACGATCTCCAGATAATCGGGTTCGACGGCGATATCGCTGTCGGCCACGACGATCGCGTCGTAACGCGCGCGCGCAGCCAGATTGATGAGGTTGCTCACCTTGAGATTGCTGCCATGCACGCGCGGGTCGATCACGAGTTCGATGTCGTGGCCCGGGTAAGCCGACTGCAGCCGGCGCACGACGGCGATGGCCGGATCCGCCGGCGAGGACACGCCGAACAGCAATTGAAAGCGCGGATGCCGCTGCTCGCAGAAGGTCGCGAGATTTTCGTAAAGGCGCGGCTCGGCGCCGCACAAGGGCTTGAGCACGCTCACGGGCTGCGGTTGCGCACGGCGCGCGCGGCGCGCGGCTTCGCGCACGAGCGCGGCGGAACCGAGGCGCGGCATGGTGAGCGCGGCGACGAGGCCGTAGAAAGCGGCAACGCTGCACAGCACGACCACGCCCCAGACGAGCACGGGCCAGGGCGCCGGCATGGCGAAAACCTGCGACACCGTCATGGCGCGCCGCCTAGCCGGTTTACGTGGGGCAACCCGCGCTCGCCGGCGGCTGCGCGCAAGGGGTGATACTCCTGCGGTGCCCCGACCGGAATTCGCGTTCCACCACGTACCATTTCCCTGCCCTGAAAATCCAGAAATAAACCGCGCATCGTAGCCGTATTACGCATTGAAGGCTAGAAACCCGACAATTGATGCCGGTTTGCATGATGCAAGGCAATTGAACAAACAAAACAAATGGAGATAAACCGTCGCATGAAACGACTGAATATGGTCGATCCCCGATTCGACGCGGAAAATTGTATCAGCAAGCACTGTCGCCTGCTTCCGACAGACGCGGGAAAATGCGTTGCGAAAGCTGCAAAAACGTAACTATTTCAGCTATTACACAACCGCCTTCCAGAGCTTTTTCGCTCCGAAAAAATTCGGTAAGCATATAGCAATGATTCTTTAATGAATTTGAATTAAAACGCGCGCTTTGTATTTAAACAAGAGTAGTTCTCGTTAATATTCAAATCGAATGGGCGTAGAAAAAATCCGCCCTGTCTGAATCCACGCTGGTGGCATGGGTTCCTGGTGGCCCCCAGCACGAACAAAAGTGCTTTGGCACAATGGCCGCACCTTGCGACTGCCTTGCGGCTGCGTGTCGAGAAACCGGCGCACCGCATGCGCGTTCGTGCTTTCCATACCAGGCCCAGGCTAGCCCATGACCCTATTCTCCGTACTCGACCTCTCGCCCATCCCGGCGGGCTCCCATGCCGGTGCCGCCCTGCAAAACACGCTCGATCTCGCCCGGCATGCCGAACACCTGGGCTACCACCGCTTCTGGCTGGCCGAGCATCACAACATGACGGGCATTGCGAGCGCGGCGACCTCGGTCGTGATCGGCTACGTGGCGGGCGGCACCCAAACCATCCGCGTGGGCTCGGGCGGGATCATGTTGCCGAACCACGCCCCGCTCGTGATCGCCGAGCAGTTCGGCACGCTCGAAGCGCTCTACCCCGGTCGCATCGACCTTGGCCTCGGGCGCGCGCCCGGCACCGACCAGACCACGGCGCGCGCGCTGCGCCGCGACCTGCAGGGCAGCGCCGACAGCTTCCCCGACGACGTGGCCGAACTGCAGCGCTATTTCGCCGCCCCCGTGGAAGGCCAGCGTGTGCGCGCCGTGCCCGGCGCGGGGTTGAACGTGCCGCTCTATATCCTCGGCTCGAGCCTGTATGGCGCGCAGCTTGCGGCGGCCATGGGCCTGCCGTTCGCGTTCGCCTCGCACTTCGCGCCCGACCATCTGCTCACGGCGCTGCGCCTCTACCGTTCGCAGTTCCGTCCATCTGCCGCACTCGCGAAGCCCCATGCGATGGTCGGTGTGAACGTGTTCGGCGCGCCCACGAACGAAGAAGCGCGTTTTCTCTTCACCTCGCTACAGCAGCAGTTCGTGAATCTGCGGCGCGGTACGCCGGGGCAGCTGCCGCCGCCGGTCGAGCAGATCGCGGCGAACGAGTTCGAGCTGGCCGGCGTGTCGCACTCGCTCGTCTGCTCCGTGGTGGGCGACCAGGAAACCGTGCGCGCGGGCCTCGCTTCGGTGATCGAGCAGACCGGCGCGGACGAACTCATCGTCACCGCGCAGATCTACGACCACGCGGCGCGGCTGCGTTCGTTCGAGATGGCGGCGCAGGCCCGCGACGAACTGAAGGAAGCCGCCGCGGGACGGTAACCGGAACGCGCCGCTTGCGTCGCGTTCGGCAAAGGCGCACGCACTCCTAGTGCGATGGGTTCAACGCGTCGAGCCCCTTGAGCAGCGCGGCATGAAACGCCTGCGGGTCCTGCATCTGCGGCGCGTGCCCGAGGTCGGCGAACTCCACGAGCGTCGCGTGGGGAATGGCGCGCTGCGCAGCTTTGGCCAGCACCGGATAGTGCCCGAGCTGCGCACGCACCTCGGGCGGTGCGAGATCCTTGCCGATGGCGGTCGTGTCCTTGTCGCCGATGAGCAGCAGCGTCGGCATCTGCAGCTGGCCGAGTTCGTAGACCACCGGCTGCGTATAGATCATGTCGTACAGCAGCGCGGAGTCCCACGCCACCTGCGCCTTGCCGGACCCGCGATACATGCCCGCGAGCATCTGCACCCACGGCTCGTAGGCTGGCCGCCACTGCCCCGCGTAATAGGTGGCCTGCTCGTAGCGGCGAATGCCGTCGGCGCTCGTCTTCAGCTCGCGCGCGTACCAGTCGTCCACCGAAATCGAGGGCACGCCTTTCGCCTTCCAGTCTTCGAGCCCGATCGGGTTCACGAGCACGAGCTGCTCGGTTTCCTGCGGATACATGAGCGCATAGCGCACCGCCAGCATGCCGCCCGTCGAATGGCCGATGATCGTCGCCTCATGCACGCCGAGCGCCGCGAGCAGCGCGTGCGTGTTGCGCGCGAGCTGCTGGAAGCTGAACTGGTACGAAGCGGGCTTGCTCGATTTGCAAAAACCGATCTGGTCCGGCGCGATCACGCGGTAGCCCGCGGCATGCAGCTCGCGGATGGTGGCGTCCCACGTCGCCGCGCAGAAGTTCTTGCCGTGCAGCAGGACCGCGGTGCGTCCGTTCGGTTTCGCGGGCTGCAAATCCATGTACGCCATATGCAGCGTTTGCCCCTGCGAAACGAACGCAAAGTCATGCACGGGGTGCGGATACTCGAAGCCCTGCAGTTCGGGGCCGTACGCGAGACCGTCGGGCGTCTGGGTCGCGGCTTGAGGTGAAGACGCGGTCATCGGCGCTGCGCCGCTCGCCTCTGTCCCGGCGGCGAAAGCGCCATGACAGAACGCGGCCGCACTCAATGCGGCAACGAAAGGGGCAAAACGGGCAAGCGTGTGGTTCAGGATGGCTCTCATCGATCAGGAGTCGGGCAAAAGGTCGGACAGAAAACAGCACGCCGAAATGGCGCCGGTACAGCCAGCGATTCTAGCGGCCCCGCCCTGCTCCTGCCCGCTTGTGCGCGCGGCATGCCGCTTGCTCTGCTTGTTCCACTCGTCCCGCTTATTCCGCCTGCTCCATTCGCTGCTCACGAACGCCTCGCACGAATGTGGCGCGCATGTCCGGACCCGCTGACAGGCAATTCGCGCTACGCTAGAACAGTCAATTCAGGACGCACGAGACGTCCGCGGCGCACGGCACGCGTGCTGCATTGCGCAACGCGCCGCATCAGGGACGCGACAGGCACACCAGAGAAGGACCGCACTGGCCCGGGCAGGACGAGGCGGGCCGCGGCGGCCGCACCGGGGGCACAACAAGGAGACGACCATGGAAACTCCGGCAAGCCTCAACGATCTGCAACGCACCACCCTCGCCATCGTGCTCGCTGGCGGCCGCGGCACACGCCTCGGGCCGCTCACCAACAAGCGCGTGAAGCCGGCCGTGTACTTCGGCGGCAAGTACCGCATCATCGATTTCGCACTGTCGAACTGCCTGAATTCGGGCATCCGCCGCATCGCGGTCGTCACGCAGTACAAGGCGCACTCGCTCTTGCGCCACCTGCAGCGCGGCTGGGGCTTCCTGCGCGGCGAATTCAACGAGTTCCTCGACCTGTGGCCCGCGCAGCAGCGTGTGGAAGGCGCGCACTGGTACCGCGGCACCGCCGACGCCGTGTACCAGAACATCGACATCATTCGCTCGATTCGCCCGAAGTACGTGGTGGTGCTGGCGGGCGACCACATCTACAAGATGGACTACACGCGCATGATCGCCGACCACGCCGCGAGCGGCGCCGACTGCACGGTGGGCTGCATCGAGGTGCCGCGCATGGAAGCGCGCGCGTTCGGCGTGATGGCCGTGGACGAGACGCGCCGCGTGACCGGCTTCGTCGAGAAGCCCGACGATCCGCCCGCCATGCCCGGACGCCCCGACATCGCGCTCGCGAGCATGGGCATCTATGTGTTCGACACGACCTACCTCGTCCAGCTGCTCGAAGAGAACATTTCGCGCTCGGCCACCGATCACGACTTCGGCAAGGACATCATTCCGCGCGTCGTGAGCGACGGTCACGCGATCGCCCATCCGTTCAGCATGTCCTGTGTGTCGTCGGACCCGGCCGCCGAACCCTACTGGCGCGACGTCGGCACCGTCGACGCCTACTGGTCCGCCAATCTCGATCTCGCTTCGACCATTCCCGCGCTCGACCTCTACGACCGCAACTGGCCAATCTGGACCTACCAGGAGCAGTTGCCGCCCGCCAAGTTTGTGCGCGACCTGAATGGTCTGCAGGGCTCGGGCACCAACCTGATCGTGTGCGGCGGCAGCGTGATCTCGGGTTCGCAGATCTCGCGTTCGGTGCTCTCGTCGAATGTCGTCGTGCAGTCGTTTTGCAACATTGCCGAGGCAGTCTTGTTGCCACAGGTGACGGTGGGCACGAGTTGCCGGCTGCGCAAGGTCGTGGTGGACCGCGGCTGCACGATTCCCAACGGCACCGTGATCGGCGAAGACGCCGCGCGCGACGCCGAACGCTTTTATCGCACCGAGAGCGGTGTCGTGCTGGTCACGAGCGAGGCGCTGGCGAAGTTGCCGGGCTAGCTGAGTGCCTGGCGAGGTTCATACGCTCAAGGACGCGCCAACCCGCAAGCAACCCGAGCACCGAGAGGACTGACTCCCGATGACCATTCGCGTCCTGCACGTAGCCAGCGAGCTGTATCCGCTGCTGAAGACCGGCGGCCTCGCCGACGTCACCGCCGCCCTGCCCGCCGCGCTGATCGAACTGGGCGCCGACGCGCGCCTGCTGCTGCCGGGCTTCGCACCCGTCGCGGCGGGTCTCGAGGACCTGCGGCCCGTCGCACGTCTTGCGCACACCTTCGGCGCGCCCGAGGCCACGCTGGAACTCGGGCGCCTGCCCGGCAGCGAGCTTGCCGTCTACATGATCCGCGCCGACGCCTTCTATGCACGCCCCGGCAACCCCTACCTCGACGCCGAACACGTGCCCTATGGCGACAACGCGCAGCGTTTCGCGCTGCTCGGCTGGAGCGCGGCGCAGCTCGCGCTGCATCTCGATCCCGACTGGGCGCCCGCCATCGTGCAGGCGCACGACTGGCACGCGGGGCTCGCGCCGGCCTATCTGCGCGCGGCGGCGCGCGAGCGCGGCAAGAGCGTGGCGCCCGGCGGTGCGCGCTCGATCTTCACGATTCACAACCTCGCGTACCAGGGCATCTTCCCCGTTCAGCAGTTCGACTCCCTCGGCCTGCCACGCGACTTTTTCGACATGCATGGCGTGGAGTTCTATGGGCAGCTTTCATTTCTGAAAGCCGGTCTCTATTTCGCCGACAAGATCACAACGGTGAGCCCGACCTATGCGCGCGAGATTCAGACGGTCGCCCAGGGCGGCGGCCTCGAGGCGCTGCTGCGCGGACGCGCGCACGATCTCGTCGGCATCCTCAATGGCGTGGACTACGCCGTGTGGAATCCCGCGAGCGACGCGGCCATCGCCACACGCTATTCGGCCATGCGCCAGAGCGGCAAGATGCACTGCAAGGCCGCTTTGCAGGCGCGCTTGAAGCTCGCCCAGAAGCACGACGCCCCGGTGTTCGGCGTGGTGAGCCGGCTCACCGAGCAAAAGGGCCTCGACCTGCTGCTTGCGGCGTTGCCCGAGATCGTCGCGCGCGGCGGCCAGCTCGTCGTGCTCGGCACCGGCGACGCCAGCCTCGAACAGGGCTATACGCGCGCCGCGCAGCAGCATCCCGAATCGGTGGCCGTGGAGCTTGGTTTCGACGAGACGCTCGCGCACGAGATCGTTGCGGGCGCCGACGTGATGATGGTCCCCTCTCGCTTCGAGCCGTGCGGCCTCACGCAGCTCTACGCGCTCGCTTACGGCGCCCTGCCGCTCGTGCACCGCGTGGGCGGACTCGCCGATACGGTGGTCGACGCGTCGCTCGAAAATCTCGCCGATGGCCTCGCGACCGGCTTCGTGTTCGAGCGCTTCGAGCCCGACGCGCTCGCGGCCGCGATCCGCCGCGCCTTCGCGTTGTATGGGCGCAGCCGCGACTGGCGCGAGACGCGCTCGCGTGCAATGCAGCAAGACTTCGGTTGGGCGGCATCGGCGCAACGCTACATGACGCTCTATCGCGAACTGACCGGTCAAAACAGCGCGGCTTAGCGCTTTCCCACGCGAATTCCAGTCGATTGGCAAGCACCGTTGCGGGCGCGCATGCAACACCGCGCCCACGCATCCATCGACTGCGTACGGCGAATTCGGTTATCGTTGCTGCACCTGCGCAAGGCGCGGCGTGCGTTGCGCGCCGCAAGCCACAACGAAATCTGGACCGGCCATGAAAAATGTTCTGAGCATCCAGTCGCACGTCGTGTTCGGTCACGCGGGCAACAGCGCCGCGGTGTTTCCCATGCGCCGCCTCGGTGTGAACGTCTGGCCGCTCAACACGGTGCAGTTCTCGAATCACACGCAATACGGCCACTGGAGCGGCGCCGCCATCGGCTCGGACGAAGTCGTGGATCTCGTCGAAGGCATTGGCGCGATCGGCGTGCTGCCGCGCTGCGACGCCGTGCTATCGGGGTATCTGGGAGCGCCCGAGCAGGCCCAGGCCGTGATCGAGGTGGTGCGCGCCGTGAAGGCCGCCAACCCGCAGGCGCGCTACTTCTGCGACCCGGTGATGGGCACGCTCGACAGCGAAAAAGGCTGCCGCGTCGAGCCCGGCATCCAGGCGTTCCTCGTGCGCAACATGCCCGAGGTCGCCGACGCGATGATGCCCAATCACAGCGAACTACAACGGCTCGTGGGCCGCGAGATCGAAACCGCCGAAGAAGCCGTGCTCGCGTGCCGCGAAGTGCTCAGGCGCGGCCCGAAGCTGATCCTCGTGAAGCATCTGCTCGACCGCAACAGCCCCGCCGACCGCTTCAACATGCTCGTCGTGACCGAGCACGAAGCCTGGCTCGGCCAGCGCCCGCTCTACCCATTCGCGCGCCAGCCGGTGGGCGTGGGCGACGTGACGAGCGCGGTGTTCGTCGCTCGCCTGATGCTCGGCGACTCGATGCGCCGCGCGTTCGAGCACACGCTCGCGGCAGTGAACGCCGTGGTGAAGGCGACCTACGACGCGGGCCGTTACGAACTGGAGATCGTCGCGGCGCAAGACCAGATCGCGCGCCCGCGAGAATGGTTCGATGCCTGGTCGGTGGATGCCGCCTAGACTAAGGAGGTGCGCGCGCGGCCTATAATGCGGTCCGCATGATATGCGGCGGCGGCGGAAGCGGCCGCGGCGCCCACCGTCTTTAGAGAATGACCGATGTCCGATTCAATCCGTAGCGAACAGGAAGAGTATTTCGAGCAGCTTTGCCTTGCCGTCGACGCCGGCGAGACGCACGAGCAGGAAGCGATCGAATACTTCGAGGAACATAGTCACGAAAGCGATTTCGACGCCGCCGTGTGGCTCGACATCGCGCTTTACCATGCGCCCGACGTCGCGCGCGGCATCATCGACTTCGTCGACGAAAGCGACCGCCAGCGCAGCGACATTGCCCAAACCATTGCCGACACGCTCGACATCTCGTACGGCGACGACGAATGCGAACGCTTCGAAGCGACGATTCGCTTCGCGCTCGCCAACAGCATTCCCGTGGATCTCGATGTGGTGCTCGACGGCTGCAATCGCGCGCTCGACGACCTCGAAGGCTGGGCGAGCGCCGACACCATGGCGCCGCTCGTGGGCCTGCGCGACGCGCTCTTCGAACTGCAACGGGACAACTAGTTCTATCCGCACGAGCAAGCAGCCGTTCGTAAAACACGTTCTGGCAAGCCGCAGCCGCTAACCGCAAGACCCAGCAAAGCCTGGCAAGACCCGAAGACGAGACGCCCCGCCTACGCGCCACGGCCGGCGCGCGGCGCGGCGTACCCGGAAAAAACGCACACAAGAGCACCGCGCCGCTGCCGCGCAAGGAGTCACGATGAGTCTCGCCACCGCGCCCAGATCCGCCACCGCCTACGCATTTGCCACGGCGTGCCGTGCGAGCGGTAAGCGCCGCAGATTGGGCAAGCTTGCAGCCGGACTCCTGATCGGCACGCTGTGCGCAATTGGCACCGGCAGCAGCGCGCTGGCCGCCGGGCCACTCGACGTACGCATCGGTTTCGTCTCGCCGCTCTCCGGCGACTACGCGAACTACGGCCGCGACCTGGAAAACGGCGTCCAGCTCGCCCTTGACGAAGCGAACGCGCAAAACCTCAAAATAGGCGAGCAGACGGCGCACTTCGAACTCGTGCCCATCGACGACCGCAGCGACCCGCGCCTCGGCGTGCAGGCCGCCGCAACGCTCGCGAACGAGGGCGTGAACGCCGTGGTCGGCCACTTCAACTCGGGCTCGGCCATTCCGGCCTCGCGCATCTACGAAAGCGCCGGCATACCGATGATCAGCCCCGCCGCCACCAATCCGGTCATCACCTCGCAAGGCTTCGCCAACACCTTCATGGTGATTGCAAACGACGCGCAAAACGCAGGCGTAGCCGGCGCTTGGGCCGTGGACGTGATGAAAGCCAAACGCGTCGCCATCATCGACGACCGCACCGCGTTCGGCCAGGGCGAAGCCGACGTGTTCGAGCACGCGGTGCGCGAGCATGGCGGCAACGTGGTCGCGCGCGAGTTCGCGGAAAGCATCGCGAGCGACTTCGGTCCGCAGCTATCGAAGATCAAGGCCGCCGATGTCGACCTGCTCTACTTCGGCGGCCTCGCCCACCAGGGCGCGGCGCTCGTGAAGCAGATGAAGGCGCGCAGCATGAACGCGCAGTTCGTGGGCGGCGGGGGCGTCGCGAACGCCGACTTCACCCGCGACGCGGGCGCGGCCGCCGAAGGCGCAATGGCCTGGGAATACGGCCGCCCGCTCGCGCAACTGCCCGAGGGCCCGCGCTTCGAGCAGGCCTATAAAAGCCGCTTCGGCACCGACGTGCTCGCCTACGCGCCGTTCGGCTACGACGCGGCGTGGGCCGCGATCCATGCGATGGTCAACGCGAAGTCGGCAAAGCCCGAGGTGTACCGCAGCGCGCTCAAGGCGCTCGCCTTCGACGGCGTGACGGGCCGCATCGCCTTCGAGCCGGATGGCTCGCTCAAGAACGGCGCCTCCACGCTCTGGCAGGTGAAAAAAGGCGTGTGGGTGCCGGTGACGACGCGCGGCGGCTGAGCGCCGCTCATCGCGCCTGCGCCGCAGGCGCCGCCCGCACGACGATCTGGGCATGCGTGTCGCGCTCGATCCGCAGGAGCGTGTCGCGCATCTGCGCGAATTCGTCGGCTGTGCACATCTGGTGGCCAAAGCGCGCCGATAGCCGCCGCTCGATCTGCACCGTGCGCGAGCGCGCGTCGAACACGTAGTGCGATGTGTAGTCGACAAACGCGTCGCTCACTTGCGTATCGTGCGGCACGTCGGTCACGCGCGCGAACGCGGGCAGTTCGATTTGCGCGCTCTCCGCAAACTCACCCCCGATGCACGCCCACGGTTGCGTCCGGCGCGGCTGGGCAAGCCAGCTGTCGATCTGCGTGGCGATGCCGCCCGTGAAACTGCTCGTCGCGGGAATCGCGGTCGTGCCGTCGCGCCAGACCATATGATCGAGCGTGCCTTGCATCGTCACCGAAAACGGGCCGTCGGTCGCGTCCGTCGCGCTCGTGCTCACGCGCGCGCTGCCTGCGAGGCCCGTGAGCCGCAGGCGTTGCGTCGCGAGTTGCTGCGCCCCCGCGTGCGTCGCACGGCGAAACGAATTGCGCTCGGGCTCGGCACCCGCGCCCTCGTCTTGCACGTAATAGCTGTAGGCGGCGTCGCCGGATGGGGCGATGTCAAGCGAGAGGCGCGCCGTGCGCTCGCGCCGCTCGGTCGCGGGCGTGCGCGAGAGCACGCCCTGGTCGACGAGCAGTACGGGCCGGTCCATCGCGCCCGGCGGCAAGTAGCCGAACGCGTAGCCGCCCGACGACGTGTCGGCGTACACGCCCAGGTCGGGTAGCCACGCGATCGCGTGATTGATCGCGTGCGCGCCATAGCCCGGCACGTCGGGCAGTGTGTAGACGGGGCCGAGATTGAGCAGCACGGGCTCGGCGCGGATGCCCACCGCCGCCAGCAGCGCGCTGAAAAGCGCCACGTGGTCCTTGCAGTCGCCGTAGCGGTTGCGCAGGATATCGGTCGCGCGATGCGGCACCGCTGCGGTCTCGCCAAGAAAGAGCGCGACGTAGCGAATGTTGAAACGCATCCAGTCGTAGATGCGGCGCGCCTTCTCGCGCGGGTCGCTCACGTCCGACGTGAGCGCAAGCGCCAGCGACGCAATGGCCGGATCGGCCGAGGTGGTGTCGGCGGCGGCTGCGCGGTAGCGCGCGGCGAACGCGGCGAAGTCGGGCACGGTGGAAACCATCAGCCGGTCGCCCCAGTTCACGTAGGCCACCGCGCCCGCTTCGAGCGGCGCATAGGGGCCGTGCCGGTAGTCGAAAGCGTAGCGGGTGCGGCCGTTCGCCGTCTCGGGGGCGAGCGCCGTATAGCCGCGCGCATCGGCATGAAGCGGCACGTTGGCGGGCAGATCGAAGATGAGGCGTTGAAATTCGACGGGTTCGCCGGTCGGCTCGACGAAGTACGAGAACGTGCCCGCTTCCAGCGCTTTCGCACGGCGCTTCGCAAAATGCAGATGCACGCGCGAGCCGACCTGGACGCCAGGAAAGATCACCGTGCGCAGCACGCCGTCCTCGAACGTGGGCGCGCCCGCCGAGCGCGGCTCCTGCACGTCGCGTATGCCGCTCGCGCCAACGGCGTGCGTGGTGCCGTCCGGGTCGATGGTTTCGGCCGCGAGTTTCGTGATCGTTTCGATATCCTTATTGAACCAGACGTAGCGCTGGGCAATCTCGTCCACGCCGGCAGTCGTGTTCGCGCGCAGCACGGTGTCGTCGTCCTCGACGACCGAGCCGTCCTGCTGCACGACGAAAAGATGCACGTCGCGCTCGAGCGTGAACGGAGGGAGGTCGATTTGTGCGGCACTGCCGGGGGCCCCGGTGATGCCGGGGCTTCCGTCGCTCGCTTGTGCGCGGGCTTGCCCGCTCGCGAACGCAAGGGTCAACGCAAGGGTCAACGCAAGGCACGACGCGACCGCGGCGCGCCTGAACCACTCGCCTCGCGTCATGGTCGCCTCAGGTGCGCACTGCCGCTTGCGCGGCGTTCGGCCATGAGGTCTGCGCGAGGTGGCGCCCGCGCTGCGCGGCACGCCACGCACGCGGACTCGCGCCGAACTCCGCGCGAAACGCGGCGTTGAAGTTCGACAGGTCATTGAAGCCACTCGCGAGCGCAACGTCGACGATTCTCGCTTCGTCGTCGGCGGCGAGACGCAGCGCGGCGGCGCGCAACCGCGCACGCAGCAAATACTGATGCGGGGTCACGCCGGCAACCGCCGAGAACGTGCGCAGAAAATAGAACTCGCTCACACCCGCCGCGCTCGCAAGGCTGGCAAGCGTATGCGCGTCGTCGGGCGTCTCGTCGATCAGGCGCAGCGTCGCGACCACGCGTGCCGCCGCGGCGGCGCCCGGCGTGGCTGGCGCAAGCGCGTCCTTGCCGCTCGCCACCACACGCAAGGTCGCGAGCGCCAGTTCCAGTGCGATTTCATCCCACGCTGCGCCGCCGAACTCGCTCGCGTGACTCCGTTCCTGCGCGAGCGCGTCGGTGCAAGCGTGCGCCACGAGCGGCGCGAGCGCGCGCACCGGCGGCACCCGCGCGGCCCGCCAGCGCCTCGCGCCTGGCGCGAGCCCCGCGGCCGCGGCCTGCTCGTCGAGCCAGGCCGGGTCGTAATGGAACGAAAGGCAGCGGTCGCCCGCCGCATGACGATGCCCACATTCGAAGCAGGCACCGGTTTCGCCCAGCATGAGCGCGCCGGGCGTCATGAGCGCGCGTGCGTTGCCGCTGCGGTAGCCGAACACGCCTGCCGCCACGATGGCGAGGCACGCGCTCGAGTGGCGCTCCTCGTAAGGCCGGTCGCCGGGCCCGAGCGTACAGACGACGTCGTCGACCGACCAGCCCGCGCCCGCCGCGAGCGCACGCGCCGTCGGCGCACGGCCACTATCGGCGCGGCCTTCGCGCTCGCGCTGGGCAAGCGCGCGTTGCAGGGAAGCGGCGAGACCTTGCACGGCAACCTCGCGTGAGTTTGGCTACATTCGTGGGCTACGTCTGCCGTTGTAGCACATCGACGCGAGAGCCGCCGAGCCGGCCCTGAGCGCTACGCCGTGCGTTCGTCGACGGCGCGCAGCAGCGAAAGCGCGATGCCCTCGGCGGCGAGGCGCACCTCGTCGAGCGACGGATACGACGGCGCAATCCGCAGATGGCTGTCGTGCGTATCGACGCCATACGGAAACGCCGCGCCCGCGGGCGTGAGGACGAGGCCCGCCGCCGCCGCGAGTTCGACGGTGCGCCGCGCGCAGCCCTCGGGCGCGTAAAGGCTGATGAAATAGCCGCCGCGCGGCGCGTTCCAGCTCACACCGGGCACGGCGGCGAGGCGCGCGCGGAACACCTCGTCGACAGCGTCGAACTTCGGCTTGAGAAGCGCTCGATGGCGCGCCATCAGTTCGGTGAGCGTTGCGCGGTCGCGCAGAAAGCGCACGTGGCGCAACTGGTTGAGCTTGTCCGGCCCGATGGTGCGCACGGCCGAATGCCTCTGCCACCAGGCCACGTTGCGCGGCGCCGCGGCGAGCCACGCGAACGCCCCGCCGCCGAACGTCACTTTCGAAAGCGATGCGAACATCTGCGCGCGCTGCGCATGACCCGCCGCCGCGCAGGCCTCGAACACGTCGAGCGTCGCAAGCGCTTCGTCGGTGAGAGGGTGGAAGCGGTAGGCATCGTCCCAGAAGAGACGGAAGTCGGGCGCGGCTGGCATGGCGGCGAGACGCCGTATGACCTCGTCGGACCAGATCGCGCCCGTCGGGTTGCTGTAGAGCGGCACGCACCACATGCCCTTGATCGACGGATCGTCGCGCACCAGCGCTTCCACGCGGTCCATGTCGGGGCCGTCCTCGCGCATCGGCACGGCGATCATGCGCACGCCGAGCGCCTCGCAGATCGCGAAGTGGCGGTCATAGCCGGGCACCGGGCACAGGAAGGCGATCTCGCCCTGCGCGCGCCACGGCGCGCCGATGTCCGCGCCCTCGCCCACCGGCACGCCATGCAACAGCGCGAACGTCAGCGCGTCGTGCATCAGTTCGAGGCTCGAATTGCCCGCCGCGATCACCTGCGCGGCCGGCACGCCGAGCAGTTCCGCGCCCAGCTCGCGCGCCTCGGGCAAGCCGCTAGCGAGGCCATAGTTGCGGCAATCGAAGCCGTCGCGCGCGAGGTACCCCGCCTGCCCCGCTTCGTCGATGAGGGCCTGCGAAAGATCGAGCTGCTCGGGCGAAGGCTTGCCGCGCGACATGTCGAGCCGCATGTTCAGTTGCTGGAATCGTTCGTAGGTTAAATCGACGGGCGGCGACATCAACATGGGCTTCTCCCAGAAGCGAAGAACTGCGGCTAAGAACTGCGGCGAAGGGCTGCGCGGGGAACGGCGCGAAAGGTCGGTACGTCCCCAGTATCGGCCTGCCCCCGCGTTCAGACAAACGCGTTATATTGAAGCCTTCTATCAATTTTTCTTATACCAATGAAGACCCTCGACCTCGACGTGCTCGCCATGGTGGTGGCCGTCGCCGACGCCGGCAGCTTCGTGCGCGGCGCCGCGCTCGTGCACCGCTCGCAGGCGGCGCTCAGCATGCAGATCCGCGCGCTCGAGGAATCCATCGGCAAGCCTCTCTTCATCCGCGCGCCGCGCAGCGTCACGCCCACGCCCGACGGCCAGACGCTCATCGCCTACGCGCGGCGCATGCTCGCGCTGCGCGACGAAGCGTGGGCCTCGCTCGCGCACCCGGAGGTGACAGGCCGCGTGTCGATCGGCGTGCCCGACGACTATGCGTCTTCCCTCATGCCGCCGGTGCTGCGCAAGTTCTCGGCGAACTGGCCGAAGGTGGAAATTCAGGTGATCGGGCTGCCGAGCAGCGCGCTCATGCCGCTCCTGAAAGACAACAAGATCGACCTCGCCTGCATCACGCGCACGCACGGACTGGCGGGCGAGTTCATCCGCTTCGAGCCGATGGTGTGGGCCGCACCGCCCGCGGCGGTCAGCGCGGCGAGCGGGCGCGAGATCTGGCGCGAGCGCCCGCTGCCGGTCGCCCTCTTCGGCGGCGGCAGCGTCGCGCACACGAACGCGATCCAGGCGCTGGAGCGCGCGAAGATCGCTTATCGCACTTCATATGAAAGCCCAAGCCTGATGGGCCTGTGCAGCATGGTGGCCGCGGGTCTCGCCATCGCGCCGCTTGCGCGCTGCGCGGTGCCCGAGACGTTCGTCACGCTCGGCCGCCAGCATGGCCTGCCGGCGCTGCCCGAGCTGGAAGTGGTGCTCGCACGCAGCGCGCGCTCGAACCGCCCGCCGTGCGACTTTCTCGCCGATCAGATACTCACGGAACTGCGCGTACAGGAGCGCTGATTCATCAGACGACGCTGCGTCAAACGATGATTCGGGCAACGAATCATTCGTCGCCCAGCCGCGAAAGCAGCGCGTAGAGGCGCGAGACATGCCGCAGCAGCATCTCGCGATGTTTCTCGATCTGTTCGAGCCGCCCTTCGAGATCGGCGCGCACGCGCTCGTCAGGGTCGGCGTAGTTAATGACGTCTTCAATGCGCGAGCGCAGCACCGCAGGCTCGACCGGCGGCACGCTCAGGTAGCGCTCGAGCTTGCGCACGTCCTGCGCCGCGAGATCGCGGATCTTGCGCATGCCCGCAAGACGCCGGTGCGCGTCTGTCGTAGCCGGCGCCTCCTCGCGCTTCGCGCCCTGGCCGAAAATCGGCTCCACGCGCAGCACGGGCGCCTTGCGCACCGGATGCGCCGTGCCGCGAAAACGCGCGCGCGGCGTCTCGCTCGCGATCGCTTCGCGCGTCTCGTCGGGCACGTCGGTGCTCTCGTGCTTCACGTCCATCCAGCCTTCGGGCAGGCCCGTGACGGCTTCCACGCCGCGCACGAACTCCGCGCTGAAGTCGCGCTCGCCCGACACGATCAGCTTCATGTAGCTCGCGGAAAACGTCATCATGCGCGCGAGCCGCGTCGCAGACCCAACCTCGCGCGTGAGCAGCGCCAGATTGGCCCGCCACATCGGCATGAGCGTGGCGTTGGCATCGTCCATTACGGAGCTCCTCCTTCGTTCGCGTCACGTCTCAATAATACGGGCTGCGGCGCTGCACGCGCGATTTCCCGCGCCGTCCGGCCCGATTGGCGCGATGTTGTCGGCGATCTGCAACGGCAGCAAGACGCATGCCGGCGCAAATCGGCCGGGTACGCGAAATAGGCTGAGGAAACGGCGGTGTGCGGCGCAGCGCGGGGGGGCGCGCGCCTGGGCGGCCCCACCTAGGCGGCCCCGCTAGAAGTGCCCGGTGAAGCGGTAGCGGCTGCCCGGATGCCACAGATTGGCGACCGAAGCGACGAGCCCGCGCGAGCGTGTGCGCCGGTGCAGCACGAGGCACGGCTCGGACTCGCCCATGGCGAGGTGCGCGCGCGTATCGGCCTCGGGGGCGAGCGCCTCGATGCGGTACTCCACGCCCTGCAGCGGCGCGACATGCACGAGGTACTGGTTCGGCGTGATATGCGTGAAGTCCTGCGCCGCGTAGTCGGGCGCGATCGCGGGATTGACCCAGCGCTCTTCGAGCTGTACGGGCTCGTCGTTCTCGAAGTGGAGCACGCGCGAGTTGAACACCTGGTCGTTCGCGGCAAGCCCCATTTCTACGGCGAGCGCCTCGTCGGCGTGATGCACGCCAATCTCGAGCACCTCGGCGCGGTAGCGGTGGCCGCGCGCGAGGATTTCGTCGGAGATGCTGCGGATGGAGACGAGCGTCGACTCGTACTTGGGCCGCGCGACGAACGTGCCCGCGCCCTGCACACGCGTGAGCACCTGTTCCGCGGTGAGTTCGCGTAGCGCCCGGTTCACGGTCATGCGCGCGACCTTGAACTCGCGCGCCAGTTCGTTCTCCGATGGCACCTGGTCACCCTCGCTCCACTCACCGGCGTGAATGCGCGCGAGGATGAAGTCCTTGATGCCCTGGTATGCGGGAGCGTTCATCGCATTGGCCCGTGCCGCAGCAACGCGGCTTAGCGCGCCTCGGATTCGAACGAGAGCGGGCTGTGCGAAGCGATCGCGCCGTTCTGCACGAGACGCGTGATCGCTTCGATGTCCGGCGCGAAGTAACGATCCAGATCGTAATGCGGCACTTCGGCGCGCACCGACTGCATCACGTGCGCGAGCGCCGGGCTCGTGTGGTGCGGCGCGCGCAGGTCCACGCCCTGGGCTGCCGCGAGCAACTCGATCGCGAGAATGTTGGCCGTGTTGTCGGCGATATCGGCGAGCTTGCGCGCGGCGAACGTCGCCATCGAAACGTGGTCTTCCTGATTCGCCGAGGTCGGCAGCGAATCGACCGAGGCCGGATGCGCGAGCGTCTTGTTTTCCGAGGCGAGTGCGGCGGCCGTGACGTGCGCGATCATGAAGCCCGAGTTCACGCCGCCGTCCTTCACGAGGAAAGGCGGCAGGCCCGACAGCGTGGCGTCGATCAGCAGTGCGATGCGACGCTCGGCGAGCGCACCGATTTCGGCTGCGGCCAGCGCGAGATTGTCGGCGGCGAAGGCCACCGGCTCGGCGTGGAAGTTGCCGCCCGAGAGCACTTCGTTCGTTTCCGGGAAGATCAGCGGATTGTCCGACACCGCGTTCGCCTCGATGAGCAGCACCTGCGCCGCGTGGCGCATCTGGTCGAGACACGCGCCCATCACCTGCGGCTGGCAGCGCAGCGAGTACGGGTCCTGGACCTTGCCGCAATCGCGGTGCGAGAGATTGATCGCCGAGCCTTCGAGCAGCGTGCGATAGGCCGCGGCTGCATCGATCTGGCCGCGATGGCCGCGCAGTTCGTGAATGCGCGCGTCGAACGGCTTGACCGAGCCGGCCGCTGCATCCACGCAGAGCGCGCCCGACACGAGCGCCGTGCGGTACAGGTCTTCGATCGCAAACATGTTGTAGATGGCGAGCGCGGCGGATGCCTGCGTGCCGTTGAGCAGCGCAAGACCTTCCTTTGCCTGCAGGGCGAGCGGCTTGAGGCCCGCGGCGGCCAGACCCGCTTCGGCGCTCGCGCGTTCGCCGCGGATGAACACTTCACCAATGCCGAGCAGCACCGCCGACATATGCGCGAGCGGCGCGAGGTCGCCCGAGGCGCCCACCGAGCCCTTCACGGGAATGAGCGGCAGCACGTCGGCGTTGAACAGCGTGATGAGCGCGTCCATCACTTCGCGGCGGATGCCCGAGTAGCCGCGGCCCAGGCTCGAGAGCTTCAGCGCCATCAGGAGGCGCACGACCGGACGCGACATCGGCTCGCCCACGCCCACGGCGTGCGAAAGCACCAGGTTGCGCTGCAGCAGTTCGAGCTGGTCGCTCGGGATGTGCGTGCTCGCCAGACGCCCGAAGCCCGTATTGATGCCATAGGCGGGCTCACCTTTCGCCGTGATCTCGGCAACGGCGCGCGCGCCGGCGTCGATGGCCGCGAAGCTGGCCGGATCGAGCTCGAGCCGCACTGCCTCGCGCGCGATCTGGCGCAGTTGGGGCAGGGTCAGATGGCCGGGCGTAAGGCGAAGGGTCGGGAGCATGGTCGAATCCTGTCTATACAAGTCGCGAAAGTGGCCGAAGTCTAGCCTGGCGCGCCTGTCTATACAACTCCTCTTTGCGGCCCTTGTGGCCTGGGACTATCCACGAGAAGACCGCGAGCGACCGTCACGCATCGAGTTGCAGCCTGCCCCCAATAAACGCGAGGAAGCACTGCACGCGCGCCGCAAGCGCCGCGCTGCGGTAGTACACGGCGTGGATCGGCTGGCGCGATTCGATCAGCGCGTCGTCCAGCACCGTGACGAGGCGTCCCGCCCCACGGTCGGCCGTGGTGAGGAAGTCGGAAAGGCACGCGATGCCGCTTCCGGCGAGCGCGAGCTGGCGTATGGTCTCGCCGCTCGACGCCGAAAGCGCGGGCGCGATGGTGTAGCCGGGTTCGGCTTCTTGCGTCCTTGCGGCCGCGCCCGCCTCGTCGCCGCCGGCCGCACGCAGCGGCCATCCGTTCAGATGCGCGGGCGCCGTAAAACCGATCAGCCGATGTTCGCGCAACGCGGCCACGCTGCGCGGCGTGCCGTGCGCCGCGAGATAGGCGGGACTCGCGACGATGCGCAAACGGCTCGTGCCGAGCGAGCGCGCGTGCAGCGTGGAGTCCTGCAGCGTGCCGATGCGAATGGCGATATCCACGCGCTGCTCCAGCAAATCGACGATGCGCTCGTTATTCGTGAGCTCGAGTTCGATCTCGGGATACGCCTCGGCAAACGCCGCGACGTGCGGCACGATGCAGTGAAGCATGAACGGCGTGGCCGCATCCACGCGCAAGCGCCCCGAAGGACGCTCGCGGTGGCGCGTGACGGCCTCTTCGGCATCGGCCATCGCCGCGAGAATGGCGCGGGCGCGATCGAGGAACAGCTCGCCCTCTTCCGTGAGCTGCAAGCGCCGCGTGGTGCGCAGAATCAACGCGACGCCCAGTTGCTTTTCGAGCCGCGTCAGCGCGCGGCTCACGCCGGATACGGTTTGCTCGAGCTTTTCGGCGGCGGCGGTGATCGACCCCGCATCGATCACGGTGACGAATACGAGCAGTTCGTCGGTCGACGTCTTCATCGTTGCTATTGTTGATTTGCAGTCAAGATTCATTTGAGACTAACACGGTTTTTGCAAACGCCGGATGCCCCGATACTGACTTCCATCGCAATCGAGCACAGGACCAGGAGCAACCCATGAAAGTATTCGTGACAGGCGCAGGCGGTTTTATCGGCGGCACGATCGCGGCGCATCTCGTGCGCGCGGGCCACACGGTGCGCGGCCTCGTACGCCGCCCCGAGCAGTTCGCCGACCTCGAAAAACTCGGCATCACACCCGTGCAGGGCGATCTCGACGACCGTGCGACGCTGATGGAGCAAGCACGCGCCGCCGACGCCGTGATCAACGCGGCCAGCAGCGACCATCGCGGCGCGGTCGAGGCGCTCATCGACGCGCTCGCAGGCTCCGGCAAGACGCTTCTGCACACGAGCGGCTCGAGCATCGTGGGCGACGCATCGGGCGGCGAAGCGACCGATCGCATCTATTACGAAGACGCCCTGCCCGAGCCGACCGCCGACAAGGCGCCGCGCGTGGCCATCGACGATCTCGTGCTCGCGGCGGCGGCGCGCGGCGTGAAGAGCGCCGTGCTGTGCAACACGCTGATCTATGGCGTGGGCGCCGTGCCGGGCGCCGCAAGCGTGCAACTGCCGCGGCTCATCCGTCAGGCGGAGAAGAGTGGCGTGATGCGCCACGTCGGGCGCGGCCTGAATATCTGGTCGAACGTGCATGTCGACGACGTGGCCGAACTCTATCGGCTCGCACTCGAAAACACGCCGGCGGGCACGTTCTACTTTGTCGAAAGCGGCGAAGCGAATTTCCGCGACATGACCACGGCGCTCGCCGAAGTGATGGGTCTCGGCGCACCGCAGGACTGGCCGCTCGAAGCGGCGATCGAGGAATGGGGTTACGAAATGGCGTCGTACGGCCTCGGCTCGAACAGCCGCGTGCGCGGCGAGCGCGCCCGCAAGCTGCTCGGCTGGCAGCCGCAGCGCACCTCGGTCACCGACTGGATTCGTAAAGAGATGCCAAAACCGCAAAGATAAGTGCTGTAGAGCACGTTATTGTTGCGTATCCGTAAGGTCGATTCGCTAGAATCCGAGCGTCTTGCACTAGCCGCTGGCGCGTTGCGCGCCGGCACCGGATACGCCGATGCTACTCGCGCTGAACTTCTACTGGCTGACCAATCTGCTGGCCGTGCTGTTCATCGTCGCGTGCCTCTACGACACGCGCTACGACGAATATGGCACGCTGACGCTCGCCGCCGGCGCGATGGGACTGATCGTGATGGCGATCGAAGTGCTGCTGCGCCCCGCGTTCGAGATGTCGCTCTAGCCCATTTCTTACGCTGACATCGCAGCAGCCTTTCGCTGTACTAACAACCGTCTGTCTTCATTGCGCGGCAACTACTGCCTCTCGTGCGCACAGCACGATGACTGCGCGGGCGCATCTTCATAGCGATCGTGGTGACGCATCCACTCGCGCATGTCCTTCTCTTCGTTGCGCCCCTTCGCGGTGAGTTCCAGCATCGCATACGTCCCGATCAGCATGTCCCCGCCGCGCGCGTATGTCGAATACGTGTGGTACACGTTGCCCGCTTCGTCGCGATAGAACGCGCTGACGCCGGGCAGTTCGTCGCTCATGTATTCCTGCTCGGTGTAGTTGTAGATTGCCTTGCCGCGCGCCTTGTCGGCTTCGCTGAACGACACGTGATAGTCGAAGTTGAAGTCGCTCGCATTCGACGATACCCACGGAAAACGCCAGCCCATGCGCCGCTTGAACGCCTCGATCTTCGCGAGCGGCGCGCGCGACACGGCCACGTAGGTCACGTCGTGATGCTCCAGATGCGGCAGCATGCCGTCCACGTGGTCGGAGAGGAACGAGCAGCCTGGGCACCCCTCTTCCCAATCCGGTCCGAGCATGAAGTGGTAAATGACCAGCTGGCTGCGCGGCCCGAATAGCTCCGCAAGCGTGCGCGAGCCTTGCGGCGTGTCGAACGTATAGGTTTTCTCGACTTTCACCCACGGCAGCGCCTGACGCTTCGCCACCAGCGCGTCGCGTGCATGCGTGAATGCGCGCTCCTCTGCCAGCAACGCCTTGCGGGCCTCGAGCCATTCGGCCTCCGAAACGATCTTGTGCGTCTCCATCGTCCAATCCTCCTTTCGGTTACATGCGCGCCGTTCAGGCGAACAGCGCCACCAGGTGATCGATCGCGCTTGTCCAACCCTCGTTATGCGAATCGCGCGCCGCTTCGTCGAAGAAACGTTCGTGTTTGAGCGTGAGGTCGGTGGCGGCCCCATCGGCGCGCAGCGTCACCGTGACGAGCGACTCGCGCTCCGGCGTGCTGCGCCACGCCCACGTAAATACGAGCTTTTCGTCCGGCACGACTTCGAGATACGTGCCGCTCACGTCGTGCTCCTCGCCGTTCGCGCCGCGCATGATCACGCGAAATCGCCCGCCCACGCGCACATCCGCTTCAGCGTGGATGCAAGTGTTGTCGAGCGGTTGCATCCAGCGCATCAGTTGCGCCGGCTGCGTCCACGCGGCGTAGACCTTCGCGGCAGTGGCGTTGAGCCGCCGCCGGATGGTGAGACTTGGAGCTTGCCAGGTGCCGGGTCCGGCTGCGGGCTGGGTAGACATGCATCTTCCTCCACGAAAGCGGCGAGTCGATCGAGCGTTTCGCTCCAGAAGCGTTGATAGTGCGCGAGCCACTGCATCGCGTCCTCCATCGGCCCCGCGGCGAGCCGGCACGCCACAGTGCGGCCGGTTTTCGCGCGCGTGACGAGGCCCGCCTGGGCGAGTACGTCCAGATGCTTCATGACCGCGGGCAGCGACATCGCGAACGGCTGCGCGAGCGCGCTCACAGAAAGATCGTCGTGCTGCGCGAGGCGCGCGAGCAGCGCGCGCCGCGTGGGATCGGCGAGCGCCGCGAAGGTGCGGTCGAGGGTGTCGTCTTCATACTTAACCATGCGGTTAAGCATAGACGGCGAGCGCGCGATGTCAAGGAAAGCGTCGGCATGGACCTGCGGCGGTGCGCACGACTGCACAGCCGCCACTAGAATGGCCGTTTCACCGCGCCGCGCATTTCCCCATCTCTGCCACGTCACGCCATGCCGTCCAAAATCCGCAACTCGCTGCTCTGGATCTTCGACGCCTTCGAGCGCGAGCCCAGCTACCTCTGCAAGCCCATGTTCGGCTGCGACGCCGCGTATCTGGACGGCCTGCTGTGCCTCGTGGCCGCCGACCGCGACGCGCCGTTCAACGGCGTACTCGTCTGCACGTCGCGGGAGCACCATGCGTCGCTCATCGAAACGATCCCGGCGTTGCGAGCGCATCCCGTGCTCGGCAAATGGCTTTATGTGCCGCAAGCCGATGCGGCCTTCGAAGATACCGCCGCGACGTTGAGCGCGCTTGTCCTCGCGCGCGACTCGCGCATCGGCGTGGAGCCTAAACCGCGCAAGCCACGCAACGCGGGCAAGGGGCGTAACAGCGTGCTGCCGAAGTAACGCGCCAAAACATCACGCGCCGAAAGCCACACGGCCCGCGCCGCCGTGAAGCGACGCGGGCCGTGCAGCCGCCCGGGCGGGCCGCCGTGGCCGCCGGGCGAATGACCGGGTCATCCAGTGATCAGATGGCCCAGCCGCCCAGGTAGAACGCGGCCAGCACGCCGGCGATCACCACCGTGCCCACATTCAGCTTGCGGATCTCGCCGCTCACCACGCGGCCGATCACGAGCGTGCAGAAGCCCAGCATGATGCCCGTGACGATGTTCGCCGTGAGCACGATGAACACAGCGCACACGAGGCCCGACATCGCATCGACCATATCGGCCATGTCGAGGCGGCTCACGCTCGACAGCATCATGAGGCCCACGTACATCAGCGCAGGCGCCGTGGCGTACGAGGGCACGAGGCCCGCGAGCGGCGCGAAGAACATCACCGCGAGGAACAGCACGCCCACCGTCGCGGCGGCGAGGCCCGTCTTCGCGCCTGCGGCCACACCCACCGTCGATTCGATATAGGCCGCCGCCGGCGCGCCGCCCAGGAAGCCCGAGAAGATCGAGCTGACCGAGTCGGCCGTCAGGGCCCGCCCGCCGTTGACGATACGTCCGTTCGCGTCGAGTTGACCGGCCTGCCCCGCCACGGCGCGGATCGTGCCGGTCGCGTCGAACACGGCCGTCATCACGAGTGCCAGCACGCTCGGCAGCACGGCGAGTGAGAGCGCGCCCTTGATATCCATCGCACCAATCAGCGAGGCATGACCCGGCGCCGAAAGCGACGGCCACGCGAACACGCCGTGAAAGCTCACGGCCGGGTCGATGGCGAGACCGAGCGCCGAGATCGCGACGATCACGATCAGGATCGAGCCCGGCACGCGGCGGCGCACGAGGCCGAAGATCGCGGCGAGGCCGACCACGGAAAGGATCACGGGCAGCGAGGTAATGTGGCCGAGCGAGACCGGCAGGCCCGCGCCCGGATTCTTGACGACGAGGCCCACGTCATTGGCGGCGATCAGCAGCAGGAACAGGCCGATGCCGATGCCCGTGCCATGTGCAATGCCGTGCGGGAGGTTGCGCAGGATCCACGAGCGCACGCCCGTCACCGAAATGCCCGTGAACACGAGGCCCATGAGGAACACCGCGCCGAGCGCCACTTCCGGCTTCAAGCCCTTGCCGAGCACGAGGCCGAAGGCCGTGAACGCCGTGAGCGAGATGGCGCAGCCGATGGCGATCGGCAGGCGCGCCCACAGGCCCATGAGCAGCGAGCCGAACGCCGTGGTCAGGCACACGGCCACGAACACGGCGCTGGTGTCGAAGCCCGCCTTGCCGAGCATGCCCGGCACGACGAATACGGAATAGACCATCGCGAGGAAGGTCGTGACGCCCGCAATCGCCTCCTGGCGCAGCGAGCTGCCGCGCGCGGCAATGTCGAAATAACGGTCGATGAAGCCCGAGGCCTCGCCCAACTCGATGGGCTCGGCTTCGGCGGCGGTCGTGCCGGCAAGCGGCTGCGCGTGGGGTTCGATCATGGTGAGTGCCTCCTTTATCAGCATGCTGAAACGGTTCACGGCTCACCAGCCGATCCGTCATCAGGTTTGTCTCGAATGATGTAGTTGTGTCGACGCGTTGCCGGCGCCTGGCTCAACGTCCGGCGCTCATCGTTTTGACATCTCTTTATGGATGGAGCGAAGGTTAGGCGAACACGTTATGCGCTCCCATCGCATGAGTCGCATTGAGTTCATGCCGCGATGCTTATATGCCCGTGTACTGGGCGCGCCGCGCAGGCTGGCCCCGCGTTTACACCTGGACGTACCCGGAAGCCCCTGAACGCGGCGCGGGCGCTTTTCAGGGCGGCCTGACCTGTTTCGTCTGACGAAGGCGCGACGAATCGCCATCGCTACGGCTCGAGCGGGCCTCCTGCCACCCGGCGCGGCGTTTGCGGCACGTCAACCGCGTCGTCATTAAGCGGATCGGCCTGGCGCGCGGGTTACACTCACGCATCCCGACCTGGTTTCCCCCCGCCGCGCGCGTCGCGCCGGCTGCTCCAAGGAGTTTCAGTAGATGAGACGCGGCATCTTGCGTTCCGCACGTCCTGTTTTTCACTTTCCGTACGCCCTGACGCTGCTGATGCTGCTCACGCTTTCGGGCTGCAGCCTGTTCCGGCCGGCCCCGCCGCCCGAGCCGGAAGCGCCCGTGGCCACGGAGCCCGAGCCGGCCGCAAGCGAGCCCGAGGCCGCGTCCGCGCCGGAGGCCGCGAGCGAGCCGGAAACGGAGAGCACAGTGAGGCCTGCGCCGAAGAAGCCGCGGCCCGCGCTGGTGCGCCGCCCCCGTCCGGCGCCGCCGCCGCCCGCGCCCGCGAGTGCCCCGCCGGCACCGCCCCGGCCGCCGCTCGTGCAGGTACGCACACTCGAGCGCGGCACCTTCCGCACGCTGCTCGACAGCGAAGTCCAAAAAACCGACGGCAAGGTCGTGGGCCGTGCCGTCGACATGGTCACGGGCCCCGGCGGCAAGCCGGTCGACGTCGTGGTGAACCTGCAAGGCTTCATGGGCATTGGTGACCGCAAGGCCAACTTCCCGTGGAGCGGCGTGCGCGTGAACACCCAGGCAAAAACGCCCGCCATCACGCTCGCCCTGCCCGCGAGCCAGCTGCAGGTGCCCGACCGGCCCAAAGCCGGTGCGCCGCAGCCCGGCAACCCCGAGGCAAGCGCGACGCGCCTGCCCATGCTCGACGCGGACGTGGAGCGCGCCAACGGCGCCAAGGTGGGCCGCGTGGTGGACGTGCTGCTCGACGGCAGCGCCGCCCCGCAGGCCGTGGTACTCGACGTGAGCGGCACGCTCGAGAAGCGTCATACGATCGCGGCCGACTGGTCCGCGCTGCGCTTCGTCACGAAGAACAATGCGCTCGAGGCGCAGCTCGAAATGAGCGATCAGCAGGTGGATGCCTCGCCGCCCTACGCTCCCGACCAGCCGGTGCACGCCGTGACGCCCGCGGCTCCTCCGCCCCCGGCCGCCCCGGCTGCACAAGCCGCCCCGCCGGCCCAAGCCGCGCCCGCTGCATCGCCTGTCGCCTCCGCAGCCAATGCCCACGGTGCCAAATGACGGACGGCACCATGCAACAACCCAATCCAGACCCGCGCAGCGTGCGCGCGCTCGACTGGCTGAACTTCTTCGTAGCGAACGTGCAGACGGGCTTCGGACCGTTCATCGCGTCGTATCTGGCATCGCACAAGTGGACGCAGGGCGAGATCGGCCTCGCCCTTTCGGTGGGCACGATCAGCGCGATGGTGAGCCAGGTGCCGGGCGGCGCAGCGGTGGATGCCCTGCGCAACAAGAAGGCAGCCGCCGCGTGGGCGATCATCGCGATCATCGTCTCTGCCGTGCTGCTCGCCGCGAGCCCGACCGTCGTGGCGGTCATGGCCGCCGAGGTGTTCCACGGCTTCGCCAGCTGCATGCTCGTGCCAGCCATGGCGGCGCTCGCGCTCGCGCTGGTGGGCCGGCAGAACCTGGGCGACCGGCTCGGCCGCAATGCGCGCTGGGCCTCGATCGGCAGCGCGGTGGCCGCCGGGCTGATGGGCTTGTGCGGCGAGTACTTCTCGCCGCGCTCCGTGTTCTGGCTGACGGCCGCGCTCGCGCTGCCCGCGCTCGTCGCACTTGCGATGATCAAATACGACCAGAATGCCGCTTACGCCAAACCCGCGGCCAAGCCCGGCAAGGCTGGCGCCGCGGCGGGCTCGGGCGAAGCTCGCGAGACGATTTTCGACCTGCTGCGCGACCGGCGCATGCTGACCTTCGCGGCCTGTGTGGTGCTGTTCCACCTCTCGAACGCCGCGATGCTCAACCTCGCCGCCGGCGAGGTGACAGCCGGCATGGGCGACAACGTTCAGCTCGTGATCGCGGCGTGCATCATCGTGCCTCAGGCCATCGTCGCGCTGATGTCGCCGTGGGTGGGCCGCACCGCCCAGGCCTGGGGGCGCCGCCCCGTGCTGATTCTCGGCTTTTGTGCGCTCCCGCTGCGGGCGCTCCTGTTCGCGGCCGTCGGCAACCCGTACTTCCTCGTGCCGGTGCAGATGCTCGACGGCCTTTCGGCCGCCGTGTTCGGCGTGATGCTGCCGCTCATCGCCGCCGACGTGGCGGGCGGCAAGGGCCGCTACAACCTTTGTATCGGGCTCTTCGGACTTTCGGCGGGGATTGGGGCCACGCTCTCGACGGCGCTTGCCGGCTTTATCGCCGACCACCTGGGCAATACGGTGAGTTTCCTCGCGCTCGCGAGCGCGGGCGCCGCTGCGGTGCTGATGGTCTGGCTTGCGATGCCCGAGACGCGCGACGCGCTCGAAGAAGAAAACGCCCGCGACGCCACGGTTTGAGCGGTGCGCCGCCGCAGCGGGCGCCGGTTGCGCCTGCCCCGGCGGACGGTGGCAACCCGCTTTTGTCGGGACGCACGAAAACCGGCGCCCTCAGGGCGCCGGTTCGTGCAAATTCATGACGGTGGCAAGAAAGAGGCAAACCTCGCAAACCCGCGCGGGCGACCGGTACGCCCGTGCAGCCGCTCAGGCGGCCAGTGCCTCGTCCAGACGCGCCGCGACGACGGCGTTGGGAAGGTTGTCGAGCTTGCTCGCGAGGATCATCGCGTCGGCGTTGGCCGGACGATGACGGCGATTCGGGCTCGGCCGGAACACCGCGTCGCCGCGGCGGATCTTCTCGCCGGTCAGTGCGCAAACGGCGCTGCGGCGCGCTGTGCAAACCCGCCACAACTGGTCGGAGTACCGGCCATAGGTGGCGTCGCTCCAGCAAACGGTGATGCTGTCCGGATCATGCCGCCGGATCAAGGTAATGCCCTGCGCGTCCCACGAACGCACGGTGGCGCGCCGCCGGTTGGCCGCCTCCGAAGCGCCGCGTGTGATGGGTACCGGTTTGCAGCTTCTGCCGCCTTCGAATTCGCTGTCCAGGCTTAGCGGCTCGGAAGCCGCGGACAGAAGGTCAATGGTTTGTTGCCAAACGCTGCCGGTATCTAATTTCGTCATAATGCACCTCGTGCACGTGGAAACGATTCAAATATGCCGGTCGAATAAGCACTCTGCCACGTCCGGATTATAGCGTGTCCAACTCGCAATCCACAGGAAAAACGCAATTTTCACACGATAATGCCAAACGCAAAAAACGAGATGGCGGAGCTTTCAGTTCCGACTGTAAGCCTCCAATGTTGGTTTCTTTACATCCGTGAACTTTTTTGCCGATTTGATGATACTTAACAATCCCACTGCGGAAAAAATAACCGGTTTCTGGCTTGATGTCACTAGCGGCGTGACTTTCGAACATAACTGAATTGTTACAGCGCCCGCTGCGCCCCATGGACGCATGCCGCCCGAAACGCCCGCCCAGTGCCCGTCTGACGGCCGATACGCGGAACACACCGGCTCCACTCTTACACACGACACGTGACCGATCAATGAAACGCAATGCCCTATTCGACATAGGTGCATCAGACATATCACATACTAAACGTCAGTCTATTGACCGTAATATTCTCGCACGAAGCTTGCATCATCCTGTGCATCGAATATCGAGACATTCCACTATTCGGAATAGCAATTAATGGATTTTGAATATTCCTTTAGCGGCTTTGCTACCTGTCAATCCTGTCATTGTGCGATGCGCACCATACGAATAGCAACAAAGCGGTGATGTTACAAGCACCGTCATCTGCACCGAAAGAATGCACACTAAACCACCATTGAATCCGCGGTTAAAGACAAACGAATGAAGATATCGCGCGGTGCGTCTTAGGTGCGTCTTAGGTGCGTCCTGGTTTCGCCTCAGGTGACGCGGCCCTGATCGAGAAATTCGCCCGCGCGTACCCTGAGCATCGCGCCGAAGTCATCGAGCCAGCCAATGGAAAGCCGCCAGCTCTGCCAGTAGAGTTCGACGTCGAGCGCCCGGCCCGGCGTGAGCTCAACGAGTTCGCCGCGCGCGAGATGCGGCGCGATCATGCGCTCGGGGCACATGCCCCAGCCCAGACCATTCAGGCAGCAGCGCAGAAAACCGGCCACATGCGGAATCCAGTGCAGCGGCGCATCGATCTGCGCACGCGTGATGCGGCGAATGAAGCGCTTTTGCAACTGATCCTTGGGATTGAACTCGACGCACGGCGCGCGGCGCAGCGTGTCGCGCGTCACGCCCTGCGCGAAATACTGCTCGAAGAACGCCGGCGAGCACACCGCGAGATAGCGCATGCGGCCAAGGCGTGTGGAGCGGCAGCCCTGCACGGGCTCGGCCTGCGTCGTGACGGCGCCTTGCACGCTGCCGTCGCGCATGCGTTGCGCGGTGTGATCCTGGTCGTCGATCACGAGATCGAGCAGAATGCCGCGCTCAACGCAGAAGGCGGCCACGGCGTCGATGAACCAGGTGCCCACGCTGTCGTCGTTCACCGCCACCCGCAGCGTCGGCCGCGCTGCCCCCAGCGCGCTCGTGAAGGTCGGCATCGCCCCGCCCAACTCCGCCTCGAGCAACTGCACGCGCTCCGTGTGACGGCACAGCAGCGCACCCGAAGCCGTCGCGACGCAAGGCTGGCCGCGTTTCACGAGCACGGTGCCCACGCGCTCCTCCAGCAGCTTCACGCGCTGCGAGACCGCCGACGGCGTGACGTTGAGCGCGCCCGCGGCACGATCGAACGAACCATGCCGCACGACGGCGGCGAGCGCATCGAGCAAGGCATAGTCGAGCATTAGCGTTCCTTAATCCGGTTAATGAAAATGAGCTGTTCTTATGCAACTCATGGCGGCAGACTAGCGCCATTCCCTGTCGATGTCCAACGATCGCAGGCGCCGCGCACCGCGCCGCCCGCGCTCCCACTTTGCCCGCAACCGTCATGAACTGGCTCGCTTTCACTCACGGCGCGGCGCTTTGCGCCTCGCTCATCGTCACGATCGGCGCACAGAATGCGTTCGTACTGCGTCAGGGCATCCTGCGCTCGCACGTCGGCAAGATCGTCCTGCTTTGCACGCTGTCCGACTTCGTGCTGATCGGCGCGGGGGTGGGCGGCGCCTCGGCGCTCGTCGAGCGCTATCCGACTTTCGTGCACGTCGTGCTGTATGTGGGGCTTGCCTGGCTCGTGTGGTTCGGCATTGGCGCACTGCGGCGCGCGGTGCGCCCTTCGCACGCGGTGCTGGAAAGCCATGCCGCGACGGATGCGCCCGAGCAGCGCGCGTGGCCGATCATCCTCATGACGCTCGCGTTCACCTGGCTCAATCCGCACGTGTATCTCGACACCTTCCTGCTGATCGGCACGGCCGGCGCGCGCGAACCGCAGGGCAGCCGTCTCGCCTTTGCGATCGGCGCCATGTGCGTGAGCGCGGTATGGTTCGTCGCGCTAGGCTACGGCGCGCGTGCGCTCGCGCCGCTGTTCCGGCGTGCGAGTGCGTGGCGCGTGCTCGACGGCGCCATCGGCGGCATGGTGCTGTTGATCGCCTTTGCGCAATTGCGCTAACACGCGCGCCCACTAAGCACACGGTTGGCGATCGGCGCATGCGCCGCTACTGCGCGGCGCCCTTCGCCTTCTGCTGCAGCAGGCCCTCGACGAGTTCCGGCGACATATAGTGCGGCCCGTCGAAGAGATACACGCGATAACCGTGATAAGCCTCGAGCTGCGGCGCGAGTTCCGCGGCCGTGGCTGCACGAAAGCCCCCACCCTGCTTGGGGCGGAACGCCTCCGCAATGATGCGCACGCGCTTGTGGCCCAGATGCGCCGATAAGGCGTCCGCGTATTCGCGCGCCGCCGCCGGGCCGCGCGCATAAACACCGCAGCCGTCCTGCAGCAGCACGCCGACATCTTTCGGCAGCCAGGTGTCGAGCCATTTCGCCAGCGCCTCGCCGCCCATGTTGCTGGTGTCGTACACGCTGATCCACAACGGATGCGGCAGCTTTTCCAGCAGCGGCGCCATACGTGGCGCGTCGGCCCAGGTGGGATCGACTTCGACGGGGAAATACCAGCCCGTGATGTGCACCGGCGGCCGCACGGCCGCGAGCTTCAGCGATCGGTCGACCAGCGTTTCGAGGTTCTCGCGCGCTTTCTTCTCGTCCGAATAGCCCGCAAGCCCGACGATCACGCCGCGCGCCCATGGTTCATTGGCAATGCGCACCCAGTCGGGCACGCGCGGCGCGGGAATGCCCGCGCCCGCCATGAACGCGACGTCGTCCACGGCGATCCATTGCACCAGCAGCTCGTTCACGCCTAACCGGTCCCAGTCGCCGCGCAGGTCGAGATGGTCGTTATCGGGCTGCCAGACGATGCCTTGCGCGAGCGCATCGGCGTGTGCGGGAACCTGCAGCGTGCAACCTGCAGCAGCCAGCGCGCACAGTGCCGCGCCTGCCAGACGCACGCAGCGCCGCACGACGCACGAACGCTTTCGTGCGGCTTGTGCCGCGTGGCCCGCATTGCCATGGGCCGTTCTTCGCACGATCATCAGGTTTCCTCAATAAGAAAGCACGGCGCCGAAGAACACGCCGCCCGCCCGGTCGTCGCCCGATAGACGCCAACGGTATTGCACTGTCACGTCGACATACGAGCGCGGCATATCGTAGAAGCTGTCGCGGAACCAGTAGCGTGTGGAAACGCCCACCCCCATCCCCACCGGCACGCTGTGGTTGATGCTCGAATCGTAATCCACGCCGGCCACCGCGTATGGAAAGACCGTGAGCTTCGGGCTGATGGTATCGAGCCGCCAAGTGCGGCCCGCCTCGATATAGCCAGTGCCATAGTTCCAGCCGTTGCTCACGTAATGGCCCACTTCGCCGTAGTCTTGCACCGTCCACCACGACGGCACGTCGAGCCGCCGCTCGGTGCCGATGCCACCCGAGTAAGCCAGGCGCAGCAGCCAGTCGGAAGGCGCGCGCGAGCCAATGGGAATGAGCCGCTCGAACGCGATAACCGCGTTGATCGATTCGAACGGCTTCGCACGCGCACCGATCGCCCCGAGCGCCGTGGAGATGCCGCTAGGCGCGTCGCCCTTCGCGCCGACGTCCTGATACACGCGCGCGTAGACCTCGAAGTTGCGGTCGCCGAGCGCGCCGAACGGACGCCAGTATCCTTCGAGGCCCATCTGCCAGTTGTTGTACGAGCCTGGCACTTCACCCGTCGACACGCCGGGCTGCAGGCCCGAGCCGCGATAGTTGACCGCGGCGATGGCGCCCCAGTCGCGCGTGACGTCCGCGTGCGCGTTGCGCAGGTCCTGCAGCTGCACCAACGTGGCGGGCGCAACACCGGGCGGCGGCGAGGTGCCGTAGTCGATCGCGCGTTTGAAATAGCTTGAGGCCAGCGCGTCGAAATTCGCGCGATACGCGCTGTAGCCAGCATCGCCGGCAGCCTGCGGCGGCAACTGCCCGGCTTCGTCGGCGCGCGCGAAATACGTGGCGGCGCGGCGGTCCTCTCCTGCGCGTTGCGCCAGGTACGCCGCGGAAAGCGGCGGCAGCGCGTCGAGCAGGCCCGCGTCGGCCATCGCACGTGCTTCGCGCTTTGCACCCTCCGTGTCGCCTGCGGCGGTGAGCGCATCGATCAGTTCGAGCCGATGCTGCGGATTGCGCGGGTCTGCGGCGACGGCCCGGCGCTGCGCTGCGAGCGCGGCCGCCTGATCGCCGCTTTGCGCTGCGACGATCGCGGCGCGCCGGTCAGCGAAGCCGGGATCGGCTGCGTACACATCGCAGGCGCTGCCGTACTGGTCGATCGTGCAATCGAGCACCGGGCGCGCCGCCGTGGCAACACGCTCGCCGGGCGTGGATGGACCGGCAGTCTGTGCGAGCGCCGCGCGCGCGTAGTAGCGGCGCATGGCGATCAGCGCGTCGGTGTCGTCGCCAACGGGCGGCAGCGTGGCGAGCAGATCGAGCGCGCGCTGAGGCTGGCCTTCGGCCGTCCACACATCGGCGATGATCGCGTGCGCCACCCGCTCGTCACGCACCGACGCGCCTTCGCTCAGCAGCGCCTGCGCGAAATCCTCATCGGCCTGTGCCGCCCTGCCCTGTGCCGCACGCGCATAGCCGCGCAACACGTACGGCATGAGAGTCGGCGTGGCGCCCGATGCAATCGCATCGCCCGCCGCGGTCTCGAGGCCGGCCATGTCGTTCTGTTCGAGCAGCATCTGGCAGAGCAACAGCCAGTTGCCAAGCTGCATTGGCGCGTAGCCGATCGCCTCGCGCATGAGCGCGATCGCCTGCGCGTTGTCGCCGCGCCTGCGCGCGGCCTGCGCCGCTTGCACCGCCGTGGGCGCGAGTCGCGCGCCGATCTGCGTGCGGCGCTCGCGCAACGCCTGGCTGTCGCCGAAACGCCGCTGCACTTCCTGCGCCGCCTGCCAGGCTTCGCGGTCGTGGCCGCCCGCCGAGGCGGCGTCGATGGCGAGCAGGTGCAGACGTAATATGTCCGGCCGCAACGCGATCACGGCGTTCGCCTCGCGCCAGGCGGCGTCGTATTGCTTCGCGCCGTATGATTTGTAGGCATCCTGAGCAAGCTGCCATGCCCGGCCGGTCAGATAGTCGGGCGGACCGGAGCCCGGCGGCGGCGCCGGGCGCGCCGGGCGAGCGCCACCTGTTGCTGCGCCTGGCCGCGCCAGTGCCGCCACCTGCACATCGACCTCGCGGCGCCGTGCCGTGAGCGTCGCGTCGGGACCGATCTGCGCGATCGCGTCGGACAGCGTGCGGCCCGCCTCGCGCCACTGTCCGCGCGCCGCCTGCGAATTGGCAAGCAACAAACGCAGCGAAGCGAGATCGGGCCGTTGACGGATCGCCTCGCGCGCGTAGCGCTCGGCCCCCGCGTAGTCGTGGCGTGCGAAGGCTTCGTAGCCTTGCTGGGCGACGCGATAAGCCGCGCCGCTCAGCGGCAAAGGCTGCGTGCCTTGCGGCAGCGCCTGGGCATGGGCGCGGCCCGCGCCTGCGAGCGCACCCCACAACGCGACGAGCAGCAACGCTCGCGGCACGTTCGTATTACCGCGCGAAAATCGCCTTGCCGCGACATGCTTCGGAGTCCGTCTCATGGCGTAGCGGCGCCTTCGGTGCGCAAACGTTGCTGCTCCGCGATCGCCGCAGCCAGCGCATCCCGAGTGATCACGCCCTGCTCGACCATGAAATCGCCGATGCGCCCGTGCTCGGCCGGCCGGTAGCGTTGCAGCGCGCCTTCGAACGCGGCGCGCTTTACCGCACCGCGTTCGATCAGCAGATCGCCTAGCAGCGGAACGCCCGGCGCGGCGGCGCCGCGTGCCTCGGCGCTCGCCTTCGCTTCATGCGCTTCGCGCACCTGCACCGGCGGCACGCCGCGCAACAGGCGCAAGCCGTCCGCCACCTCGCCCTCGCGCACGATGCGCTGCACGATCGGCAACGCGCATTGGGCCTGCAGTTCCGCGAGCGACGCTTGCACGAGCGGACTCGCGCTTAGCAGCACCTCGTGCCCCTTGCCGTCGTCGCCTTGCGGCAGCACGCGGTAGCGCACCGCGAGTTCGAGCGGCACATCGCCCGCGTAGCGCGTGAGCCGCTCGTGATCGAGCCGGCCGCGCGGCAGGTCTGCCTGGAACGCGATGGCCTCTGCGAGCGTTTCTTCATCGAGCCAGCCGTGCGCCATCAGCACGCGCCCGAGCGGCGCTTCATGCGCGTGCTCTTCCGCTAGCGCCTGCTCCAGTTCCTTCGGCCCGATCGCCTGCCAGGAAAGCAACAGCTCGCCAAGACGCTGCTTGCGATCCGTAAAGCCGTCCGACGAGGGGAAGTCGTGCATGGTCTTGTCCCACACGAGCCGCTTGCCGGTGACGAGATACGCGAGATACATCTTCCACGCGCGCGAGACCGCCATGAAGTTCACGAAGTTGCCGATCACCATGCGCGGCACCGAAAGCACGCCATGCTCCCAGCCGTACAGCCGCGAAACGAAGTACACGCGCTGGATCACGCGCAGCAGCAATGCGACACCGTTGGCCCACAGCACGATGGTCAGAAAGCGCGAATTCGCGAACGGCGACGCGATGAGATCAGGCCGGATGCCAAGGAACTCGGCGTACGCAAAGAGCAGGAACTGCGCGAGCAGCACATAAGCAATGATGCCGACGAACGCCGTGACGATGCCCTTGCGGTCCCGCGCAAGCAGATAGCGGTTGGCGAGCGTGCCGACCCAGCCTGTTTGCTCCCAGCCCTGCAGGCCGATGCCGAGCGTCCAGCGCGCGCGTTGACGGTAAGCGGTCCGAAACGTATCGGGAAAGAACTCGCGCACGCACAGCGGCATGGTCAGCGTGACGTCGCGCTCGGGCCCGAAGCCGAACCACGACTTGCGCCGCGTGGCGAACTCCACGGGAAAGCGCGCAAAGATCGAATGCATGCCCATGCGGCCCAGGCGCTCGCCCACGTCGTAGTCTTCGGTCAGCGTTTCTGTATTGAAGGGCTGATTCTGCGTCTGCTCCGCGAGCCCGGCCAGCGCGCGGCGCGAAAAGCACGTGCCCACACCCGCCGACGGCACCGTGCCGGCCAGGCTCTCGCGCACCACGAGATCCTTTGCATGCCACTCGGCGAACTCATCCATATACGTGCCCGCAACGAGTTCGTACCATTCGCGCTCGAGCGAAGCCACTGGCAACTGGATCATGTCCTTGCGCGGCAACAGATAGTTGAAGAAGCGCAACTCGAGCGGATGCAGCACGTCTTCGCTGTCGTGCAGGATCACGCCCGCGAATTCGATGCCGGTTTCCTTCTCCATGCGAAAGATCGCCTGCACGATCCAGTTCAGGCAATCGGCCTTGCAGGTGGGACCGTCGTGCGGCACCTCCACGCGGTGCAGCTGCTTGTAGCGCCGCCGCATGCGCTCGACTTCAGCAATGGTCGCCGCATCGTTCTGGTAGGTGCCGGCGAACACGACATAGTTCTTGTAGTCGAGCACACGCACGAGGTCGGTCACCATCGAGGCGATCACATCCTCCTCGCGCCAGGCGGGCACCATGATCGCCAGCGGCTGCTGCTCGCGCGTGTAGAGCTGCTCGGCGCGCAACGGCTCATAGCGGCGCTCGATCGTGAAATGGCGGATAACCCGGCGAACCCAGTACCAAGCGTCGATGAAAAGATCGTCGATGCTCGATAGCAGGATCACCACCGCCACCACCGCCGCGAGATACTCCATGCCCTCGTAATAGCGGCCGGCGTAGTAGTTGAGCCACCAGTCGATGGCGTGCGTGCTCACGATCCGCTCTGCGTGTTGTCCGGGTTTTCGACGCTTTCCTGCGCCGCGCGCGCCGCGGCGGCCGCCGCCGTCCTCGCCCGCGCCCGCTTGCGCGCGAAGCCCGCGGCGAGCAGCAGCAACACCAGCACCGCGGTGGCGATGCTCGGCACGCCCCACCCCGCCCAGTGCCGCGTGAGCCAACCGCGTTGATCGTCGTTCGGCGGCACGCCGCCTGGATACTGCGTGTCGAAGGTCTTGAGCACGCCGCTCGCGTCGACGATGGCCACGTCGCCCTGCTGCAACTGCATGCCCGGCGGCAGAACGGGGGCATTGCCCACGCTTCGGTACACGACGCCGGGCGTCGTGCCGGCGCGCACCACCTGAATCAGCCCGAGATTCGCGAGACCCGACATGTCGGCGAGCATCGAGCCGCCGCGCGCCTTGAGCGTGAGGCGGCCATCTGCGAAGCTCGCATGTGCCGCTTCGCTGTCGAGCGCGACATCGGCGGCGAGAAAGGCGTCTTTTGGTTGCGCGCTCTGACCGTTCGGCACCACCTGAAGCGTCGCGCGCGTGGGCGCGACGCCCGCCGCGTTCGCAAGCCGTGCCACGCGCGGCAGCGTCGTTACCGGGTCGGCCAGATAGGCGTCGGGCACGAGCACGTCCGCCGTGCGCGAGAAGCGCGCCACCATGCCCGTGAAGTTTTCGCCGAGCGGCCCCTGGCCGACGACCAGATGGCTACCCGGCAGCACGGCCGCGGGATAGCCCTGCTCGCGCGGGCGGCAGCCGCCCGCCGGCTGGCGCTGGAACAACACGCGCAGCGTATTCGTGGTGCCGAGCGCATAGACGGGAATGTCCGCGCTCACACGTTGCGCATGACCGTCGGTGTCGAGCAGATGCGAGCCGATCAGCACGCCGTTGAAGAAAATCGACGCCGTCTGGCCATTGCGGTCCGCTGCAGGCGCGGCAGCCAGGTCGAGGACGACGCGGCGCGGAATGCGTCCATCGCCCGAGACGGCTGCAAGATCGAAGTTGGCGTCCCATGCCGCGCTCGTTAGCACATCTACCGTTCTCGGCGTGCCCCCGATCAGCGACAGTGCGATCCGGTCGCTCGTGCCTCCTGCGCTCAGGTTCGGCGACGCAGCCAGCTCGTGCACGACGAGCCTGCGCGACACGTCGATCCCGCTCCACGTGCGCGAAAGCGCGCTCACGCCGGTGTCGTCGCCGACCACCACGGTGGGCAGGCCGCCCAGATGCGCGAGGCGCAGCTCGCCCTTCTCTAATGGCGTGGCAAGCGCACCGCCGGAATGCGTGCGCCATGCATCGAAGGCGCTCGCGGCATCGGCGGAAACGGCCAGCACTTCGCCGCGCAACGCGTCGAGCGCTGCACCCGCCTGCGCGCGCAGTGCGTCGTCGGCGACCACGACGTTGGGCGCGAAAGCGCCCGCCGGCGCAAGCGCGATGAGCGCGCCCAGTTCGGCGGGATTCGCGATCTTGTGCGAGCCGCCCGCTGCGAGCGCGGCGAAAGCGGGCACCGCCTGCAGCGCAGCCGGTACTTGCACGGTGCCGAGATTCACGGTGTCGCCCACCGCAGGCATGCGCGTCGTGACGGGTGTCGCACCGCCGCGCATCAACAGCGCTTCGAGCCGCCACGCGACGTCATAAGCCGCGGCGTCGAGCTTGCCGCCGCTCACGAGCACCACCGGTTTCGCAGGCAGCGCGCTCCACGCGGTGCGCACGTCGTTCACGGCCGAGGTGTCGAACTGATACGTGAGGCGCGTGGTGGGCGCGACCTTCCAGACATTGCCGATGGCCGTCTGGTCCGTGCAAACGTTGTCATTGAGAACCGACGACCATTGCAGCCCCACGCGCACGAAACCCGAGGGGCGCGGTGCGCCATCCACGCCGATGCTGAGCGACCCGTCGCCCTGCGCGTCGGTGACGTTGCGCACCTGTACGGGCGAGCCGTCGAGCGAGAGCAGGAAGGTCGTGCGTCCGCCGTTGCCGCGCAGATAATTCGCGTCGAGCTGCAGCGTTGCGTTGCTGATCGGCAAGCCCGCGGGCACCGGCAGATAGAGTTCCTGAATCGCGTCGGGCGCGCGCAGCACGACCGGATCGCGCACGCCGAGATCGGCCAGCGACACAGTTCGCGATTCCACGCGCCCGGCCCCCAATTGCGCGAACGCGCCGGCCAGGTCGCCAGGCGCTGCGTACGCGCAGTGCCCCAGCGCGGCGAGAAGCGCTGCGCCCACATACGCGCAATGCCGCGCACCCACGCCCTTGCGCCCCGCTGCACTCACCTGCCGGATCGAATGGAATCTCACGTGTCATGCCTCATTTTGTGGGCGCGGCGGCGCACCCGCCGCGTGGCGGTCCTTGCCATCCCGCCTATGGAATGCACTGATTGCCTGGTACTGCGATACAACTGCCAAGTGGGAGTCGAATCGGCGTCAGGACGCCGCGTCGGCCTCATCCGTCTCGCCGGGCTCCGGCCGCATGGCGACCACCGGATGCCGGTAGCCAGGCAACTCGCGGCTCGGAAATGGCTCGAAGGGCCGGCCGGTGAGCGATGCGACGATGCGCTCCGAAGCGTGCCCGTCGCCGTAGGGATTGACGCGCCTCGCATAGGCGCGCCGCTCGTCTTCGTTCTCGACGAGTTCGAGCACCGCGCGCACGATCGCCACACGGTCGGTGCCGATGAGTTTCACCGTGCCCGCAGCGAGCGCTTCGGGGCGCTCGGTCACGTCGCGCATCACGAGCACGGGCTTGCCGAGCGCGGGCGCCTCTTCCTGTACGCCGCCCGAATCGGTCAGCACGATCGCCGCGCGCTGCATGAGGCGCACGAACTCGGGATAATCGAGCGGGTCGGTAAGGTGAACGTTGGGTGCGTTGCCGAGCGTGGCGAGCACGGGGCCGCGCACGTTGGGATTCAGATGCACGGGATAGACGATCTGCATCTTGCCGGAATGCGCGAGCGTGGCGAGCGCCGCGCAGATATGCTCAAAGCCCTCGCCGAAGCTCTCGCGCCGATGGCCGGTCACGAGAAGCAACGGGCGGCCGCTGTCCATGGGTTCGAGAAATGGAAATTGCGCATCGAGGCGCTCGCGCAGCGCCGCGTCGTTGTCGAGCCGCTCGCACATGAGATGCAGCGCATCGATCACGGTATTGCCCGTCACGACCACGCGACCACCCAACGCCTCCGCTTCGAGATTCGCGCGCGAGCTTGCCGTGGGCGCGAAGAGCAGATCGCTCACCACGTCCACCACACGCCGGTTCATTTCCTCGGGCCAAGGCTCGAACAGATTGCCGGTGCGCAGCCCGGCCTCCACGTGCCCAACCGGTATGCGCCGATGAAAGGCGGCAATGGCGCCGGCCATGCTCGTCAAAGTGTCGCCGTGCACGAGCACGCGCTCGGGTTGCTCGGCGGCGAGTACATCGTCGAGCCCGCCGAACAGGCGCCCGGCGAGACCGTTGAGCGTCTGGTTCGCGGTCATCGCGCCAAGGTTGTGGTCGGGCACGATGCCGAAGAGATCGAGCACCTGCTGCAGCATGGTCTGATGCTGCCCCGTCACGCAGACGATGGACTTCACGCCTGGCTCAGCCTCAAGACGTTTGACGAGCGGCGCCATCTTGATGGCTTCGGGCCGCGTACCGAATATCGACAGGATGCGCACAGGCAGGTTTCCGGTTAGCTGGAGTGTCCAGGCGCCGCGGCGTTGCCCGACGCCCCCCTTTTACCGACTGTCTTCATGCCATTGCGCCGGCCATCTGCTTGCTGCCGCCTCATTCAAGGCGGCTAAGGGGCCGGTCAGCCGTACTCTACATGCTTAATTAGACCATTGCGTTCGGGCGTGCCGCGACGCAAAGCTCAGTTCATCCGGTCGCGCCGCGATTGTTCAATGATTCGATATGACCCGAACGATTATTGCTTCGGGCGAGACGTATTCGATATTCAAGCCGCATTCGTCCATGCGCGGGCATGAACGATAGCTAACGACTCAACGAGACGGCACGCTCGTCGCTTTTTGCGCGGGTTCGAAGTAAGCTCGTGCGACGATAGCGATCTCTTCTGCATCAACGCGTGCACGCACGGCGACACCCGCCAAAGGCTCCTGCCAGGCCCCGGCCGCGGCGGCACGCGGCCGTGAAAATTCGCCCGCAAACCGCGTGTCCTGGCCACCAGCAAAAGAACAGCGAGATGGACGACCTGATACTCGACGCCTTCGATGCGTCGCAACTCATTCCCGGTTTCCATGCGCCGGCGTTGCCCGTCGAGCGCCCGGATCGCGAGACGCTCGACGCCGCCGAGCACAACACGCGCCACTGGACGAGCCGTGTAAGTGGTGCGCTTACGCGCGGCACCGACGTTCACCGTGACGAAATGTGCCGCATGTTCCGCGAGACCTTCAATCCTTACCGGCCCTCGGTGCTCGATTGGCCGAAACTCGAACCCGCCGCGCTCAAGCGCATCACCGATCTGCCCATCTGGGACATCGCGGTGCAAACGGAAGGCCGCGCGCGCCTGCGCATGGCCGCCTACGCCGCCTCGCTCGACGACGCGGTGATGCGCGACGCGCTCGCGCTCAACGCGTGGGAGGAGAACCGCCACAAGGAAGTGCTTTCGCGCATGGTGGCGGCGTATGGCATCAAGCTGGCGAGCGAGCCGCCCTACGTCTACCCTAAGGACGCCGAATGGGCTTATCTCGTGACGGGCTATAGCGAATGCGTGGACAGTTTCTTCGCGTTCGGCCTCTTCGAAGTCGCGCATCGCTCGGGCCTCTTTCCGCCCGAGCTCATCGACACGTTCGAGCCCGTCATGCAGGAAGAATGCCGCCATATCCTGCTGTTCGCGAACTGGGTTGCCTGGCACCGCGCCCGGCTCGCCTGGTGGCAACGCATTCGCTTCGAGCTGAAAGTGGCTGGCGTATGGGCCTTTCTGGTGTGGGAACGCATCGGCCTCGCGCGCGCCATGGATGCCGACGGCAACGAGCACAAGCACGACAACAACTTCACCATGAACGGCGCACAGCAGGTGACCGACGTGGATATCAGCGTGCCGGATCTCATGCGCCTTTGCCTCGCCGAAAACGAGCGGCGCTTTTCGGGCTACGACACGCGTTTGCTGCGGCCTGAAACCATGCCGCGGCTCGTGCGCTTCGCACTGCGCTTCGTGCGCGACAAAAAGAGCTGACACTCCCCTCACCCCAGTACGCGCGCCGCCTCGTTCGAAAGGACGATTGCGGCGCGCGCTGTTTGCTCCGCTTCAGCGCACTCGAAGCACGCCTTCCACAAAGCTGAATTCCACGCCGCCCACGCGTCTGTCACAGTGACGAAGGTGTTCGTCAACGACGAAAGCATTGTCCCTATCGAGGAGAAAGAGCTTGAAAATTCTGGTGCCCGTCAAGCGCGTGGTCGATTACAACGTGAAGGTTCGTGTGAAGTCGGACGGCACGGGCGTGGATATCGCCAACGTGAAGTTCTCGATGAACCCGTTCGACGAAATTGCGGTTGAAGAAGCGGTACGTCTGAAGGAAGCGGGCGTGGCGACCGAGGTCATTGCCGTCTCGTGCGGTGTTTCGCAGGCGCAGGAAACGCTGCGCACGGCGCTGGCCATCGGCGCAGATCGCGCGATCCTCATCGAGTCGAACGAAGACCTGCAGCCGCTGGCCGTCGCCAAGCTGCTGAAGGCGCTGGTCGACAAGGAACAGCCGCAACTGGTCATCCTCGGCAAGCAGGCTATCGACGACGATTCGAACCAGACCGGCCAGATGCTCGCCGCACTGGCGAACCTCCCGCAAGCGACGTTTGCATCGAAGGTGGTCGTCGCCGACGGCAAGGCGACCGTGTCGCGCGAAGTGGATGGTGGCGCGGAAACGCTGTCTTTGAAGCTGCCCGCAGTGGTCACCACCGACCTGCGCCTGAACGAGCCGCGCTACGTCACGCTGCCGAACATCATGAAGGCGAAGAAGAAGCCTTTGGAAACGGTCAAGCCGGAAGACCTGGGCGTCGATGTCACGCCGCGTCTGAAGACGCTGAAGGTTGCCGAGCCGCTCAAGCGTAGCGCAGGCGTGAAAGTGTCGGACGTTGCGGCGCTCATCGCGAAGCTGAAGAACGAAGCCAAGGTGCTGTAAAGGAGTTGAGAGAAATGATGAATCTGGTTATTGCCGAACACGACAATCAGTGCATCAAGGCCGCGACGCTGAACACTGTCGCAGCAGCACAGAAAATTGGCGGTGATGTGCACGTGCTGGTCGCGGGCCACAACGCGCAGGCCGCAGCCGACGCAGCCGCGAAGATCGCAGGCGTTGCGAAGGTGCTGCTCGCCGACGCGCCGCAACTCGAACAGGGTCTCGCCGAGAACGCCGAAGCGACGGTCCTTGCCCTTGTGCAAAATGCGGCGAAGCACTACTCGCATATCCTTGCGCCGGCAACGGCAGCGGGCAAGAACGTCACACCGCGTATCGCCGCGAAGCTCGACGTCGCACAGATCAGCGACATCACCGCCGTGCATAGCGCCGAAACGTTCGAGCGCCCGATCTACGCAGGCAATGCGATCGCGACGGTTCAATCTAAGGATGCGATCAAGGTCATCACGGTTCGTACGACGGCGTTCGACGCAGTGGCAGCCGCAGGCGGCAACGCAGCGGTAGAAAAAATCGAAGCCGCGGCGGACAGCGGCCTTTCGCAGTTCGTGAGTCGTGAAGTCACGAAGCTCGACCGCCCGGAACTCACGAGCGCGAAGATCATCGTCTCCGGCGGCCGGGGTCTTGGCAGCGGCGAGAACTACACGAAGGTGCTGGAGCCGCTCGCCGACAAGCTCAACGCAGCGCTCGGCGCTTCGCGCGCGGCAGTTGACGCAGGCTACGTGCCGAACGATTATCAGGTGGGCCAGACCGGCAAGATCGTCGCGCCGCAACTGTACGTGGCGGTGGGCATCTCCGGTGCAATCCAGCATCTCGCGGGCATGAAGGACTCGAAAGTCATCGTCGCGATCAACAAGGACGAAGAAGCCCCGATCTTCAGCGTGGCCGACTATGGCCTTGTGGGCGACCTGTTTACGGCCGTGCCCGAACTGGCTGGCGCAATCGGCTAAAACCAGCCGCAAGCTCGCTAGCAAAAACCAAGGCGCCTTTGCGAAAACAAAGGCGCCTTCTTTATCGACGCTACCGCAGCAAGCTCAGCTGCTTTCGTGATCAAACACCCAGAATCCGGCGTGCCTTGAGGATCACCGGCATGTCCACCATCTTGCCGTCGAGCGCCACGGCCGCCCCGCCGCTCGCCTGCACTGCGTCGAGCACGCGCTGCGCCCATGCGCGCTCCGCCTCGCTCCACGCGTACGCGCGATGCACGGGCTCGATCTGCTTCGGATGAATGCAAAGCTTGCCGCCGTAGCCGAATCGCCGAGCGCGCCGCGCCTCGCGCTCCAGCGCCTCTGCGTCGTCGAATACGGTCGACACGCCGTCGACGGGCGCTGCAATGCCCGCAAGCCGCGAGGCCAGCACGATCTGCGAACGGAACGTGTCGAGTTCTTCGCCGTCTCCGTCGATACCCATGTCCACCTGAAAGTCGAGCGTGCCGAACGCCACGCGCAGCACGCCTTGCGCGCCACACAGCGCGTTCAGGCCCACGATGCCGCGCGCGGTTTCCACGATCGGCAGCACATGCAGCGCGCCGTGCGCGCCCGAACGTACCGCTGCGATCTGCTCCGCGCTTTCCGCTTTCGGCAGCATGATGCCCGCCACGCCCGCGTGTGCGCCAAGCGCAGCGGCATCGTCGGCGAACCAGGGCGTGTCGGTGCCGTTCACGCGCACCCACACGGGGCGCGCAGCGTCCAGCGCCGCGAGCACGGCGTCGCGCGCCGCACCCTTTTCCGCGGCCGGAACCGCATCCTCCAGATCGACGATCACGGCATCGGCGCCTGCGCTGCGCGCCTTTTCGAAACGCTCGGGCCGGTTGCCCGGCACGAACAGATAGGAGCGGGAAAGCGCCGCGCTCATGCGCTCGCCCCTGCGCCGAACAGCGAGCTTACGCGCTGCGCCTCGGCTATCCCCCACGCGGCGTCGAGCAGGCGCTGTGCGTCGCTATCGCTCGCTGCGCCCGAAAATGCGGCGAGGCGCACGAACTTCGCTGCGATCTCGTCTCGCGAGAGCGTATTGCCCGGGTCGCCCTTCGGCTCATCCACGCGCCCTTGCAACGTGCGGCCATCGCGCGTCGTGACGCTCACCTTGCCGATCCAGCGAGCGGGATATGCGCGGTCCACTTCCTCGTCGAGCGCCATCGTCACACGCTCACGGAACGCGGCGATATCGCCCGCCGAATAGTCGCGCTCGAACTCGTTCACGCCCGCGTAGCCGCGATAAGCAACGAGGCCCAGCACGGTCCCCATGTTGAACTTCGCCTGGTGAACGGTGCTCGGCACGACCACGCTGCCGAGCACGTCGATCGCCCCCTGATGCACACGCGCCGTCACGCTCGCAATATCGTCGGGATTCAGACGGTGCGCTTCGATCACAGACAGCAACGCGTCGGCGGCCGGATGCGTGTGGCGGCACGCCGCGTGATACTTGAACGACGTTTCAACCGTCGCCCAACGCTCGCCGAGGCGATCGACCAGCTTTGCGGGGTCGGCGTCGCTCGACATGCCCGCCGCCATGCCCTGCGCGCCTTCGAAAATACGCTGCGCGCCGCGAAAGCCATCGGCCGCGAGTTGTGCGGCCATCAGGCCGTTTGCCGCCGCCATGGCTGTGTGCAGTTGCTTCGAATCGGCCGCGTCGCGCAGGAATTCCCACAAGCCACTCGCCTGGGTACCCGCCGAACCGAACGCGTCGAGCATCTGCTCGGGCGTGAGCTTGAGCAGCCGGCCCGCCGCGGCAGCCGCCGCAATCGTGCCCACCGTGCCGGTCGTGTGAAATATCTTGTAGTGCGAACGACCCATGAATTCGCCTACCCGTATACCCACTTCATAGCCGGCCACCGAGGCTGCGATGAACTCCTGCCCTGAAGCGCCCAGCGCCTGCGCGAGCGCGAGTGTCACCGGGAACACGACGGTAGCCGGATGCAGCACCGAGCCGTTGTGCACGTCGTCCTGCTCGACGAAATGCGAAGCGGCGCCGTTGGTCATGGCGGCGAAATACGCCGTGGTGCGAGTGCCGTCGACGATGACGTCGCACGGATCTTGTGCTTCGGGCGCACCGCGCGCGGCGCGCGCGAAACGCGCAATCGTCTCGACCGGACGCGCACCCTTGCCGCCCAGCGCGGAGCCGAGCCAGTCCACATAGAGATTGACGGTGCGCTCGACCACGTGAGGCGGAATCGAATCGAAACGCAGTTGCGAGGCGAAGGCCGCGAGCGCGCGGCTGGGATGATCTGTCATGGCAGCGTAGTTCAGTAATGTCGGTTTGCGACGCGCGAGGCGCGCTCAGATTGCTCCGGCTTCGCGCAGCGCACCGATACGCGCCGCGTCAAAGCCAAGCTCACGCAAAATAGATTCGGTATGCTGACCGAGTGCGGGAACGGCATCCATGCGCGCATCGAACGCGCAAGGCGCGCCCGGCGGCAACAGCGCCGGCACCGTTCCCGCCGGTGTCTGCACCTCGCGCCAGCGCTCGCGCGCCTGCAACTGCGGATGCGCCCACACATCGGCCATCGTGTTCATCTGCGCGTTGGCGATGCCGGCGCGGTCGAGCCGTTCGATGACCTGCGCCGCACTGAGCTTCGAAAACGCCTCGACGATCAACTCACGCAATTCGTCGCGGCGCGCGGAGCGCTGTGAATTCGCGGCAAAGCGTTCATCGGCGGCTAGCTCCGGCTGCGACAGCACGTGTTCGCAAAAGAGCTTCCATTCGCGGTCGTTCTGCAGGCCGAGCATCACCGACTTGCCGTCGCCCGCCGGAAACGGGCCATACGGGTAGATCGTCGCGTGCGAGGCACCTGCGAGCGGCGGCGGCGATTGACCGTCGATCGCGTAATAGAGCGGATAGCCCATCCACTCCACCATGCTCTCCAGCATCGAAACGTCGATGCGGCACCCACGTCCGGTGCGCCCACGCATCAGCAGCGCGCTCAAAATGTTCGAATACGCATACATGCCCGCGGCGATGTCGGCAATCGAGCAACCCGCTTTCGCCGGTTCGCCGGGCGACCCCGTGATCGAGAGAAAGCCCGATTCGCTCTGGATCAGCAGGTCGTACGCCTTGCGCTCGCGGTAGGGGCCGTCGTCGCCGTAACCGGAGATATCGCACACGATCAGCTTCGGGTAGCGCTCGCTGAGCGCCTCGTAGCTGAGCCCGAGCCGCGCCGCTGCGCCCGGTGCGAGATTCTGCACGAGCACGTCGGCGTCGGCGAGCAACGCGTCGAGAATGGGCGCGGCCTCCTTGTGCTTCACGTCGAGCGAGAGGCTTTCCTTCGAGCGGTTCGTCCACACGAAGTGCGAAGCGAGTCCGTGCACGCGTTCGTCGTAGCCGCGCGCGAAGTCGCCCACGCCAGGCCGCTCGATCTTGATCACGCGCGCGCCGAGATCGGCAAGCTGGCGCGTGCAGAACGGCGCGGCAATCGCATGTTCGAGCGTGACGACCTTGATACCGTCGAGTGGTCTCATGGCGCGCGCCTCAGCTCAGAACGAACGCGGCAGGCCGAGCACATGCTCCGCCACGTACGAGAGGATCAGATTGGTGGAGATCGGCGCGACCTGGTAGAGGCGCGTTTCGCGGAACTTGCGCTCCACGTCGTATTCGCAGGCGAAGCCGAAACCGCCGTGGAATTGCAGGCAGGCATTCGCGGCTTCCCACGAAGCGTCGGCTGCGAGCAGTTTCGCCATGTTGGCCTGCGCGCCGCAGGCTTCGTGCGCGTCGAACCGGCGCGCGGCCTCGAAGCGCATCAGGCTCGCAGCTTCGACGTTGACGAACGCGCGTGCGATCGGAAACTGCACGCCCTGGTTCTGGCCGATAGGCCGTCCGAACACGATGCGCTCTTTCGCGTAAGCGCTCACCTTGTCGATGAACCAGTAGCCGTCGCCGATACATTCCGCCGCGATAAGCGTGCGCTCGGCGTTCAGGCCGTCGAGGATGTACTTGAAGCCCATGCCCTCTTCGCCGATCAGGTTTTCCGCCGGGATTTCGAGGTTGTCGAAGAAGAGCTCATTGGTCTCGTGATTGACCATGTTGAGAATGGGCTGCACGGTGAGGCCGTTGCCGATCGCTTCGCGCAGGTCGACCACGAAGATCGACATGCCCTCGGACTTCTTCTTCACATCGGCGAGCGGCGTGGTGCGCGCAAGCAGGATCATGAGGTCCGAATGCTGCACGCGCGAAATCCACACCTTTTGCCCGTTGATCACGTAGCGGTCGCCCTTGCGCACCGCGGTGGTCTTGATCTTCGTGGTGTCGGTGCCCGTGGTGGGCTCGGTCACGCCCATCGACTGCAGGCGCAGTTCGCCGCTCGCGATCTTCGGCAGATACTTGCGCTTTTGCTCGGCCGAGCCGTGGCGCAGCAGCGTGCCCATGTTGTACATCTGACCGTGGCACACGCCCGAGTTGCCGCCCGCCCGGTTGATCTCCTCCATGATGACCGATGCCTCGGTCAGGCCCAGCCCCGATCCGCCGTACTCCTGAGGAATCAGCGCAGCGAGCCAGCCTGCTTTCGTGAGCGCGTCGACAAATTCCTCGGGATAGCCGCGCGCCTCGTCGATCTTGCGGAAATATTCGCCAGAAAACTGCTGGCACAGGTCACGTACGGCTTCGCGGATGTCCTGAAACGAATCTTGTTGCGTGGTTTGCATGATCGATATGAAGTCGCTATGAATGTTCGTGGTGCCGTTCAGGCGAGCGTTGCGGTGGCCTGCATCGTCAGATAACCGTCGTGGTCTTTCGCCCAGAGTTCGACCGAGCGCGCGTCGTCGGAGAGCTTGCCGCACAGCGTGAATGCGTTGCCCGCGAACGTGGGCCGTACCGCGCGAAATGCGTACGTTGCGATCGTGGCGTCGGGCCGCTCACGATGCACGAGGTCGAGCAGCAGCGTAGCGATGAGCGGGCCGTGCACGACCAGGCCCGGATAGCCCTCTTCCTGCGTGACATACGGGAAGTCGTAGTGAATGCGGTGACCGTTGAAGGTCAGCGCGGAATAGCGGAACAGCATGAGCGCGCTGGCGTTGAGCGTGCGCGACCAGGTCTCGCCTTGCGGCGCCACGACGGGCTTGGGCGCGCTCGCACCGGGCTGCGGCGCGTCGCGATAGACGATGTCGTGCTCTTCCTCGATGCACAGCACCCCGCCGCTCTCGTAGCGATGCTGCACCGTCACGAACACGAGGCGGCCGCTGCGACCGGTCTTGTCCTCGATGTTCGCGATGGTGGAAGTGCGTGCGGCCACGTTGCCCGCATGGAGCGGTGCATGAAACGTCAAGCGCCCGCCTGCCCACATGCGGCGCGGCAGTTCGACTGGCGGCAGGAAACCGCCGCGTTTCGGGTGTCCATCGGGACCTGCTTCGGCGAGCGGCGAGACAGGCAGAAAATAGAGCCAGTGCCACAGCGGCGGCACGGCGCTACCGGGCGCTTCGCGGTCGAGTGTGGCGGCGAGCGCGCGCAGCGGGAACGCGGTGATATCGTCGGTGAGCGTTTCGGTCTTGTCGAGCCACGCACTGAGCGATGGCGTTTGCGATTCCGGCATGGCGTTTCTCCGTTGCGAGACTAGTTGCCATACTATGAACGGCTCACGCCGTTTCGCGAAGTTGCCATTGCCGAATCAGCCCTTTCGCTTTCGTTAATCCCCCGACCATTGCTGCGCGATACTTGCGCGCGGCTTTCAACCATCGCCGCGCGCCGCCCTCACGCCTCGCCGCGCAGATGAGCGGAGGCTTCGTCTTCCACACGCTGCCACAGCTCGAACGACATGGGGCGCTCGCCCTCTTCGAGCAGATGGCCAACGAGGCCGATTGCGCGCGCCATCACGCCGAAGCCGCGCACGATGCGCCAGGGAAAGCCGAATTCGCAGCAAATCGCACCGATTGCGCCCGTTGCGTTGATCGGCAGGGCTTTGCCCGACGCCCGCTCGGCCTCCGCGCCAATCAGCTGCATGAGCTTCACATAGCGCCCCGACATGCCGTTTTGCGCGGCCAGTTCGAAAAGGCGCGGTGTGCGCGGATCGATGGGCTTGTGCAGTGGATGACCGAGCCCCGGAATCGGCGTGCCGCGCGCGCGCCATGCGGCGACGGTATCGACGGCGAGCTTTTCCAGGTTGTCGCACTGGGCGTCATAGGGCAGCGCTTCGGAGAGCATGCGGCACGCCCCTTCCATGCTGCCGACGAACACCGACCCAAGCCCGCATAGCCCTGCCGCGACGGCAGCCTGCAGCGACTCGGGCGCGCCCGCATACGTCATGCGCGCGGCGATGGCGCTAGGCGTCATGCCGTGCTCGACGAGCGTAATGACGATAGCGTTGAACATCGCGGACTGCTGCCGCGTGGCCGTCTTGCCCGTGAGTTGCAGAAATGCGAAGTCGCCGAGATTCATGTGTCCGAGCACTTCGTCGGGCAGGCTCTTGCCGCGCACGACAATACGATCGGGTGTGCTGTACGCAATATCGGAGCGCACGAGCGGTTTTGGTTGACGGGCCATAATCCTGATTCCTTCGTTATACAGAATAGCGTTCAGCGCAATTGGGCGCGGCCATGGTTGAGCACGAGCACGTCGCGTTCCAGCACACGCGCGCGAAAGCTCACCTCGTTGCCGTCGCGCCACATCTCGGTACGGATCGTCTCGCCCGGATAAACCGGCGCGGTAAAACGCGCGTGAAATGCCGCAAGGCGTTGCGGGTCGCTTGCGCACAGCGTCTTGAGCACGGCATGCGCGGCCACGCCCCACGTGGCGAGTCCATGCAGGATAGGCCGCTCGAACCCCGCCGCGCGCGCAACCTGGGGGTCGGCATGCAACACGTTGTCGTCGCCGCACAGGCGGTAGAGCAACGCCGTTTCCGGGCGCGTAGGCAGATCGCAATGATGATCAGGGTCGCGCTCGGGCATCGGCGGCGGCGGCGCGGGCGCTTCGTCGCTCAAGCCGTTGTCCGCGCTGAAGCCGCCATCACCCCGGCAGAACGTGAGCTGCGTGACGGTGGCGTACAGTTCGCCGCTTGCCTTGTCTGTAATGCTACGCTGGATTTCGAGCAGCGCGCCCTTGCCCGCGCCTTTATCGACCACGCGCGTGATGCGCGAGCGGCCGACCACGGTTGCGGCCGGCGGCAATGGCTTGTGCATCACGAGGCTCTGCTCGCCATGCAACAGCCGAACCCAGTCGATGCCCGAGCGCGGGTCGCGCGCCCAGAAGCCGGGAAAGCCGAGCACGACGGCAAGTGTCGGCGGCACGCGCAATTCCTTTTCGTAGACGAATGCCAGGTCGTCCGAATCAACGGGATTGGCGCCGTAGCCCACGGCCAGGCTGTAGAGCATGGCGTCGCGCGCGGTATAGGTCTGCTCGACGTCCTTGAACGGCCAGTTGCGCAGCGTGTGATAGTCGATCGTCATGGCTGTGTGCTCGGTGAGAGATCAGGCCTCGGCGGCGGGCCACTTGAAGAGCGGATCGGCCTTTTCGCGAAAGCGCTTCACGGCTTCGCGATGGAATTCGGTCGTGAACGCAATGCCCTGCGCCGCCGACTCGATTTCGAGCATCGCGCGCAGATCGCTGCCAAGCGACTGGTTCAGCGCGCGCTTGGCGAGGCCGAAAGCAATGGGAGACGCAGCCGCGAGGCTGCCCGCGACCTGCGCGGCGCGCGCATGAAGCTTTTCCGGCTCGACCACTTCGAGCACCGCGCCGATCTCCCTCGCTTCGGCAGCGCGTATCTCGCGCGCCGTAAACACGAGGTCTTTCGCGCACGCAAGCCCCACCACGCGCGGCAGCGTATAAAACGCCCCGCAATCGGGCACGAGGCCGACTTTCATGAAAGGCATGCAAAAGCGTGCGCGCGTGCTGGCGATCACAAAGTCGGCGGCGAGTGCAAAGCTGAAGCCCGCGCCGTAGCACACGCCATCCACGGCCGCGATCACCGGGCGGTCGAGGTCGATCAGCATGCTCAGCCAGCCATGCAGGTCGTCGATACGATCGCGTCCCGCCTCGGCGCTGGTCACATTCATGGCGCGTACATCGCCGCCCGAACAAAAGTCATTGCCCGCGCCGCGCAAAATGACCGCACGCACGCTGCGATCGGCACGAATACGCTGCACGGCTTCGAGCAACTCCTCGCGCATCTCGCCGTTGAGCGCGTTCTTCGCCTCCGGGCGATTGAACGTGAGCGTCGCGACACCCGCCTCCTGTGCTACCAGTAGCGTCTTTTCGCTCATGCGCTCACTCCGGCGTTTGCCAGTTCAGCGAGCGCCTTGTCGAGCGCCGTGATGAGATGCACGGGTTCGACGCCCGCGAACTCCACGTCGGGACGCGCGAGGAACGCCTCAATATGCGCCGAGCACGCCTCGCGCGTGGCGGCGAGACCGGTGAACCCGTCTTCGAGCCAGGCGACCGAAGCGAGCGGACGCGGATGCCAGTCGCCATTCACGATTGCTTTGACCACGGTGCCGTCACGCACGAGCAGGCTCAGCCAGATCAGCCCGGCCGGGGCCTTTTCGCGTCCGCGCACGATACGATCGCCCGCGCGAGTGACCGGGCTGTAACGCGTCGCTTCGCTCTTCTCATGGAACCAGCTTTCCTCATGCAGTTCGCGCTCGTATTGCTGCGCGAAAACGAGTTCTTCGCTGCCTAGCGCACCTGACTCGAGCGCCATTTCACCGAACGTGCGGCGAACGCAGGCCGCAACCCAGGCGCTCAGTTCATCGGCGCTCACTTCGCGGCCCAGTTCCTGCTCCAGATACGTATAGCGCGAGCCAAGATCCTTGTGCTTCTTGTCCTTGACCTTTTCGGGCGCCATCGGCATCGCGCGCGCCGCAATCGCCGTGTCGATCGCCTTCACGTTCAGCAGAATGCGGAACGTCAGCACGCCGCCTTCGATCTTCAGCGACGTGGCCACCAGCTTGCGTCCGTCGATCTCGACGTCGTTGAGCGGACGGTAAGCGGCCTGCAGGCCGAACACATCGCGCAGCGCTTCGGCAACATGGCCGAGTATCGTGGGGAACGCCTGCGTCGCCGTTTGGGGCACACCGGGCAGACCAATCGGCAGATAGAACGCGAGAAATGCCGAACCGCGCCCCGCATAGATCGCACCGCCGCCGCTCACGCGCCGCCGCGCGACCACATCATTGCTGCGGCAGAACGGCAGATCGAGCACCTGGTTCGGATCTTCGTTCACGCCTACGGTAATGCTGTCTTCGTTGAAGACGTTCAGATAGACCGTGGGCGGCGCGAGATTTTCGGCGACGGCACGCTCGACAGCCGGCGATACCGAAATCGAGAAGTCCGCATAGCTGTGGCCGCCTACGACGAGGCGCCACGGGGCCTGGGTGTTCGTTGCGCTTGCATTCATGTTGTTTGTCTCCGTTGATCTTCTACCAGCGTTGCGCCTTCGATCTTCGCCACAATCTCGATCGCGTCCGCGTGTATTAGCGTCTGGCGCTTGAAGCGCTCCGCGATGGTCTCGATGGCGGAGCGCTCCACCGCGCCTTCCACCTGCAGCGTGAGATGGTCGCCACCATGTTCCTTCGTGCCGACCACGAGGCGGTACGCACCCGACGCGCCTTCCACGCCCAGCAGCACCGTCTTCAACTCGGACGGATAAACCTTCACGCCCTTGATCTTCACCATCGAATCGGCGCGGCCGAACACCACGCTCGGCAACGACACCGTGCGCCCATGCACGGGCGCGGTATGTTCGAGCACGGTAAGGTCGCCGGTGCGGTAGCGCATGAGCGGCTGCAGTTCCTTCTTCAGATGCGTGAGCACAAGCTCGCCACGCTCGCCTTCGGCAACGGGCATGCCGGTGTCGGGGTCGATGACTTCGGCATACAGCAGTTCATCGAACACATGCACGCCCGTACCGCCGGGGAACGTACGTGCAACGGGCAGGCACTCGGAAAGCGAGTAACTGTCGATCAGCAACGTGCCCGGCATCGCTTCGCGCACTCGCGCGTAAAGCGCCGCATTACCCGTGAACGCTTCGCCGCCCGCGAAGAACACGCGCGGAACCGGACAGCCCGCTTCGATGAGTTTGAGCGCGTGAGACGGATTACCGGCGAGCACCGTCACGCCGCATTGCTGTGCAACGCGAGCGGCACGCTCGGTTTCGCCGGGGCCGTGCGGAATGCATGCGACGCCGCGCGCTTCCATCTGGGTCTGATAGAAAAGCCCCGCAACGAAGAGGTGATAGCCAAAGGTCACCATGCAGACGTCGCCGGGACCGATGCCGCATGCGTCGAGATGCTGGCCACACGCGGCTTCGATTGCGCGCAGATCGGCCGCGCTCTGCAGGATCGGCACGAGCGCAGCGCCCATTGGCGTGAGGTGCACGCGCACCGGCGGCACCGCAGGCGCAAACTTGCCGTAGCCCGGCCGATTCATCTCGGCCACGAGTTCGGCGCGCGTCATGAGCGGCACGCGCTCGGCGAACTCCGCCGCGCTCGCGACGCTGCGCGGCAAACGTCCCTCGTAGAACGGATGCGCTTGCAGTCGCGCTAGCTGCGCGTTCAGTGCATCGAGCATCGTCTCCTCCTTTTTATGTTCAGTAGGGATGCGAATCTTTCGTACTCAAGCCGCGCGATCAAAGATCGCCGCAATCCCCTGCCCGCCGCCCACGCACATCGTTTCGAGGCCGTAGCGGCCCTTGCGGCGCTGCAGTTCATGGAGCAACGTAGTCAACATGCGCACGCCGGTCGCGCCGATCGGGTGACCGAGCGAAATGCCCGAGCCGTTCACGTTCAACCGCGATTCGTCGTGCCAGCCCCAGCCCTTGAGTACCGCGAGCACCTGGCACGCGAAGGCCTCGTTCAGTTCGACGAGATCGAGTTGATCGAATGTGATCCCGGTCTTTTGCAGCAGCTTTTGCACCGCGGGCACCGGGCCGATGCCCATCGTCGCAGGCTCGCATCCCGTGGCCGCCCATCCGGTCAGATAGCCCAGCGGCGTGAGGCCCAGTTTGTCGAGCTGATCTTCGGCGACGATCAGGCACGCGGCCGCAGCGTCGTTTTGCTGGCTCGCGTTGCCCGCCGTCACCGTGCCGCCTTTCATGAGCGGCTTGAGCTTGGCGAGCGATGCCTCGGTCGCGTCGGCGCGCACGCCTTCGTCGCGCGCGAACCGTACCGGGTCGCCCTTGCGTTGCGGCACCGTTACCGCCACCACTTCCTCGTCGAAGCGGCCCGCTTCCCATGCCGCCGCCGCGCGCTGATGGCTGCGCACCGCGTACGCGTCCGCTTCCTCGCGCGTGATGCCATATTCTTTAGCGAGGTTCTCGGCCGTTTCGATCATTCCCGAGATGTAGCCGAAGCGCGCCTCGGGTTGCGAGCGTTCGCGGCCGCGCTCGAGACGGTCGTGCATCTTCACCGAACCGGCGCGCGCGCCCCAACGCATATCGGTCGTGTAGTACTCGATATTGCTCATGCTCTCCACGCCACCGGCCACGACCACGTCGGCCGCGCCGCTCTGCACCATCATCGCGGCGGTCACGACCGCCTGCAGCCCGCCGCCGCAACGGCGGTCGAGCTGCATGCCGGGCACCTGCACCGGCAACCCCGCTTCGAGCGCGGCCCAGCGGCCGATGCAGGGCGTTTCGCTGTTCGCGTACGATTGCGCGAAGACCACGTCTTCGATGCGCGCCGGGTCCACGCCACTGCGCGCGATGGTTTCGCGCAACACGGTGGCCGCGAGCGTTTCTACTGAAACGGGGCGCAGGCTGCCGCCGAACGTGCCCACGGGCGTGCGCACCGGCGCGACTATCGCTGCTCTTCTCATTTCGGATTCCTTTTCATGTTGTCTGATCGTCTGCTGCTTCGCCGGGCACCTTCGCAGCATCACGCCGCGAGCGTGTCCCGTCGCGCGTGGTGCTCTGCGGCCAATTGTTCCCGCCACTCGGGTGGTGCGATGGCGAGCATGCGCTGGGCGCGCTGCGCGAGCGTAAGCCCGCGCAGGTCCGCCACGCCGTGCTCGGTGACGATCACCGCCGCATCGCTGCGCGGCGTGCTGACCGGCCCGGAAAGACGCGCGACGATGCGGCTCCCATGCCGCGTGCTCGCGGCGAGCGCAACGATCGCGACGCCACCGGCCGAGCGCGCCGCGCCGCGCATGAAATCGAGCGCCCCGCCCACGGCGCCCACATAGCGGCCGCCGGCCGCCTCCGCATTGACCTGCCCCGTCAAATCGACTTCGAGCGCGGAGTTGATCGCCACGAACCGATCGAGGCTGCCGAGCACGTCGATGTCGTGTGTATAGGCCGTGGAGCGGAACTGAATCTGCGCATTGCGGTGCGCATGCGCGTAGACCTTGCGCGTGCCCATCATCGTGCCGGCCACGCTCACGCCTCGGTCGCGCGACTTGCGGGCATTCGTCACCACCCCCGCTTCGATCAGGTCGACCACAGCGTCGCCGATGGTCCCGCTATGCACGCCCAGGTCGCGACGATCGTGCAACTGCGCGACGATAGCCTCGGGCAGCGCGCCTAGCCCGAACTGGATCGTGGCGCCGTCTTCGATCAGCGAGGCCGCATGCTGTGCGATGTGCCGCTCGGTGTCGCCAGCCTGTGTAGCCGGCGCTTCCAGCGGCGCGCGGTCGGTGTGGATCAGCGCGTCGAAGTCTTCGGCTCGCAACCTGCGCTCGCCGTAAGTCCAGGGCGCCGCCGCATTCACCTCCGCAATCACCACGCGCGCACTGTCGATCAATGGCACGAGATACTCATGCGCAATCGAGAGGCTATAGCAGCCCGCTTCGTCCGCTGGAGCGACTTGCAGCAGCAACACGTCAATGCGATTCGGCCCGCTAGTCAGCACACTCCGAAACTGCGAGTAGTGACACGGCAGGATGTCGAGCACGCCCTCGCGTTCGAGCCGACGGTTCGTACCCGATGCGCCATAGGCCATGAAGTCGATACAGTCGGCAAACGCGGGATCGAGCGTTTCGGACCACGAAGCGCCCACGAACACGCGAAACCGGCCGCCGATTGCCATGCGCTGCGACATCAGCAGCGCGGTGAGCGTGCACGGCTCCGCGCCGCACTGGCCCCACGCAACCGTGTCGCCCGGACGCACGTACTGCGCGAAATCGAGCTGTGCGGCATCGACCTGGCGCGCCGCGCGCGGGCCGCGCATCATCAGACGGGGTCCCAGCTAAAGACGTCGGCCGACACGTCGAGCGTGTGGAACGACTTGCGCAGCGCCGGCATGGCATGCTCGGCAATCGTCTCCGGCGTCCAGCCCTCGCCGCGATGCACTGAACGCACGGGCCGCGGCTGGCTCATCAGGAAGATTTCGTTGTTGCGGACCGCGAAAATCTGGCCCGTCACATCGGCGGCCTGCTCGCTCGCGAGGTAGACGGCAAGCGGCGCGATCTTCGCGGGCGTCATCTGCTTGATCTTTGCAACGCGCGCTTCCTGCTCCGGCGAATCGATCTTGATCGAGTTGATCATGCGGCTCCACGCGAACGGCGCAATGCAGTTCGAGCGCACACCGAACTTTTCCAGATCGAGCGCGATGGATTTCGAAAGGCCCGCAATGCCGAGCTTCGCCGCGCTGTAGTTGGCCTGCGCAAGGTTGCCGATCAGGCCGGACGTGGACGTCATATGCACGAACGCCCCGCTACGCTGTTCCTTGAAGTGGTCGGCGGCTGCGCGCGAGACATAGTACGAGCCGTAGAGGTGAACCTTCAGCACGGCGTCCCACTCTTCTTCGCTCATCTTGTGGAAGAAGCGGTCGCGCAAAATACCCGCGTTGTTGACCACGCAGTCGATACGGCCAAACACGTCCAGCGCGTTCTGCACGATGCGTGCGGCGCCGGCGGCGTCGGCCACGCTGTCGGTGTTCGCGGTGGCCTGGCCGTCGAAAGACTTGATCTCGTTCACCACGGCCTGCGCGGGACCGTCGTTATGGCCCTCGCCGGTAAGCGAAGCGCCCACGTCGTTCACCACGACTTTTGCGCCATGGCGCGCCATCATGAGCGCGATATCGCGGCCAATGCCTCCGCCCGAGCCCGTCACCACCACGACCTTACCGTCCAGCATTCGTTGCGTCGTCATCGTTTTCGCTCCTCCAGCCCGCTTTGCGCCGGGCATTCATTCGATTTGAATCGTTATGCGGCAAGCTGTGCCGTTCGTGTTGCAGCTTGACGCATCGGGTACGGGTGCACAATTTGGATATGCCGAACGCCCGTTTCGGCCAGGATTAACCCGTACTATCGCTAATGGCGTGCATTGCGCTGCGGCGCAATAATGCTCAGAGTCCGCTCGTGCCCCGTGTCTTCTCGAACGAACGGGCAGGCAGACGCAGGCAGGAAAACCCGCAGGAACTGGAGTCACGGCAAGTCAACCCATGCATTTCGATCTCGTCGACCTGAAGCTCTTCACCCACGTAGCTGAGGCGAGCAGCCTCACCCGCGGCGCGGAACGCGCGCACCTCTCGCTGCCCGCGGCCAGCACGCGTATCAAGAATCTCGAAGAACAGGTGGGCGTGAAGCTCTTGAGCCGCACGAGCCAGGGGGTCACGCTAACCGGGCCCGGCGAGACGTTGCTCGCGCACGCGCGCCGCGTGCTCAAGCAGCTCGAGCAACTCACCGGAGACCTGCAGGAGTACTCGCAGGGCGTGAAGGGCCATGTGCGCGTGTTCGCGAACACCACGGCAATGAGCGAGTTCCTGCCCGCCGTGCTGCGCACCTACCTCATCAACCATCCCGACGTGTACGTGGATATTCACGAGCGTCTTTCGCCCGACATCGTACGCGCCGTGCAGGACGGCACGATCGATATCGGCATCGTGGCCGGCAATGTGCGCACCGAGGGCTTGCAGGTGCTGCCGTACCGGCGCGACCGCCTCGTGCTCGTCACGGCGCTGAGCCACCCGCTTTCGCAAGCGAGCGAAATGGCATTTGCCGATACGCTCGACTACGACTTCATCGGGCCGCCCGAGGAAAGCGCGATTTTCTCGTTCCTCAAACGTGCGTCGTCGGATTTGCAGCGCACGATACGCTGGCGTATCCAGATCGGCAATTTCGAAGCCGCGTGCCGCATGATCGAGGCGAACATCGGCATTGGCGTGCTGCCCGAGGGCACGGCGCGCCGCCACGCGCAAACCATGTCGCTGAAGATCGTGCCGCTCACCGACGAATGGGCCGTGCGCAAGCTGCAGATCTGCATGGCCGATCGCGACGCGCTGCCGCTGTTCGCGCGCAAGCTCGTCGATCTGCTCGTGGCCGACGGCATCGGCCGGCTCGAATAAGCCCGAATAAACCCATCAAGCGGCGCGCGTGCTGCGCGCCGCTGCCTCTTGCTTACCGCCCGCCAGCCGCGCGAATCATGTTGCGCGCGATGACGATCTGCTGGATCTGGCTCGTGCCTTCGTAGATGCGGAAAATGCGCACATCGCGGTAAAAGCGCTCGATGCCATAGTCGGACATATAGCCCGCGCCACCGAAGATCTGCACCGCGCGGTCTGCCACACGCCCGCACATTTCCGATGCGAACAGCTTCGCACACGCCGCTTCCGTACTCACGTTCTGGCCTGCGTCGCGACGGCGCGCGGCGTCGAGCACCATGCAGCGCGCCGCATAGAGTTCGGTCTGGCTATCCGCAAGCATGGCCTGCACGAGCTGGAATTCGGCGATCTTCTCGCCGAACTGCTCGCGCTCCATTGCGTAGCGCAGCGCGTCGTCGAGCATGCGCTGCGCCACGCCCACGCAAATCGCCGCGATATGGATGCGCCCCTTGTCGAGCACCTTCATCGCCGTCTTGAAGCCCAGGCCTTCCTTGCCGCCGATGATGTTTTCCGCCGGCACCTTCACGTCTTCGAAGATCACGTCGCAGGTATGCGCGCCGCGCTGCCCCATCTTCTTGTCGCGTTTGCCGAAGCTGATGCCGGGCGTTTTCGCGTCAACGATGAACGAGGTGATGCCGCCCGCGCGCGGCTCGTCGGGATTGGTGCGCGCCATCAGCGTGAACATGCCGGCCTGCGGCGCGTTCGTGATGAAACGCTTGGTGCCGTTCACCACGTAGTGATCGCCGCGCCGCTCGGCACGCGTCTTGATGGATGCGGCGTCCGAGCCCGCGCCCGGCTCTGTGAGCGCGAAGCTCGCAATGATCTCGCCGCTCGCAAGCTTCGGCAGCCAGCGGGCCTTTTGCTCCTCGGTGCCGTCGATCACGATGCCCTGCGAGCCGATGCCCACCGTCGTGCCGATGATCGAGCGAAATGCGGGCGAGGTCTTGCCCAGCTCGAGCATCACGAGCACTTCTTCTTCCATCGTGAGATCGAGCCCGCCGTACTGCTCCGGAATGGTCAGGCCAAAGAGGCCCATGGCCTTCATATCGTCGACGATATCGGCCGGAATCTCATCCGTTTCCGCTACGCGCTCCTCGTTCGGCACGAGACGCTCGCGCACGAAGCGCGCGACGTTGTCGAGCAGAACGTTCATCGTTTCCTGGTCGCGAATCATGGTGTATGCCCTGCAATCGTTGATCGGGCGGCACGGCGCCGCCCGGTGAGAGAGAAATAATCGGGAATGCTCAGCGAGTGCGCACGGCGCGTTTGGCCATTTCGCGCAGCGGCTGCTTTTGCAGCTTGCCGCTCGCCGTGGTCGGAATCATGTCGATGGTCACGATCTCCGAGGGACGCTTGTAAGCCGAAAGCCGCTCGCTCAGGTAGTGGGCGAGATCGGCGGCGTCGATCGTCGCGCCCTCCTTCGCTTCCACGAAGGCCACGACTTCCTCGTTGCCTTCGGCGTCGCGCCGCCCCACCACAGCGCTCTGGCGCACCGCCTCGTAGGTATTGATGACCGACTCGACCTCGATCGGATAGACGTTGAAGCCCGAGCGGATGATCAGATCCTTCGAGCGGCCCACGATGAAGAGCGCGCCGTCGGCATCGAGCCGCCCGAGGTCGCCGGTCTTGAGCCAGCCTTGCGCGTCGAGCACTTCGGCGGTCAGGCCCGGCTCGCGATAGTAGCCACGCATGACGCCGGGGCCGCGCACCCACAGCTCGCCCGGCTCGCCGCGCGGCACATCGTGGCCGTCGGGTCCGACCACGCGCAGCTCCGCACCCTCGACGATCTCACCCGAGGACACATCCTTGCGCGGACGGTCCATGCGCGTGATGAAGAGCGAGCCCGCGTACTCGGTCATGCCATAGCCGTGATGCAGCGGCATGCCGAAGAGCGTTTCGACCTGCTGCTTGAGCGTGGGGTCGAGCGGACCGCCGCCCGTATAGAGGTAGCGCAGACGCGGCGCATGCACCGCGCCGCCGTGCTCGCGCACATAAGCGACGATGCGCGTGAAGAGCGTTGGCACGCCCTGAAGAATGGAAATTTCGGAGGCGCCAAGCGCCTTCACGACCTCTTCCGCCGAAAAGCGCGCCGCGAGATGCAGGCTCGCGCCCGCTTCGAACGTGGCGAGCAGCAACGTGGCGAGGCCGAAGATATGCGACATCGGCATGACCGCGTAGGCGCAATCGGCCTGCGTCATGTCGCGCGAGGTGGCCGAGACATGCGCGAAATGCAGCAAGCCGCGATGCGTGGCCATCACCCCCTTGGGCTGGCCCGTCGTGCCCGACGTATAGATGAGCACCGCCACTTCGTGCGCGAGCGCTTCCGGCTCGCGCGCGGCGGTAGTGTCCTGTGCGGCCATCATCAGCGGCCCGAGTCCGGCCGGAGCGATTTCGCGCGCGCGATAACGCACGCCATGACGCAGCGCGTCGGGCGACGCGCCGTGCGTAAACAACATGAGACGCGGCCCGCAATGCGCGCGGATCGTCTCGATCTCGCGCTCCGAAAGCCGCGCGTTGACGACAGCCGGCCACGCGCCGATTTCCGAAAGCGCGAACAGCAGCGTCACCACGGCCGAACAATTTTCGGCCACGATCAGCACGCGGTCGCCCACGTCCACGCCCTGCTCGCGCAAAAACCGCTGCGCCTGCTCAACGTCGCTCCAGAGCTGCCCGAAGCTCGTCACCTTTGCTTCTTCGCGTATCGCCATCGCCTCGGGCGACACCTCCGCCCAGTGCCGCGCGATATCGCTGATCTTGCGCGCCGCTCGCCTCACCACTGTCACCTCCCGTCGTTGCTCTTTGACTGCGTACGGCGCGCCGTGGCACGCCGCATCGCGACAGGTATCAGTGTGGTTCAGGCGCGGCCTGCCAACAATTCGTTTTCGAGAAAGCCGGCATTCGTCTGCCGAGAAGTCGGAGTTGACCCCGATGGCCGGGCGTTCACCCCTCGCTGGTGATGCGGGCGAAGCGCCTGCGGGCGCTCGCGCCGGCGCGCTCCGTGCACAGCCTTGCGGGCGCAGTCCACGCGCCGTCGCCGCCATGTCCGTGCGGGCGCCTAGCGGCTGCGAGCGCCGCCAGACGCAGGCGCTGCCGCCAGTCACTCCATCTGCGCCGCCGCACGCTCGCCTCCCATCGTGCCCCTGGAAGCGCTATTCGCCCGATGAATCGCCACGATGCCCGCGAGCGAGACGCAGGCCGGCACGGCAGCCGCGATAAAGAGCGACGAGGACGACCATTGCAGGTGCAGAAGCGCGCCGCCGAGCACCGGGCCGACGACCGAGCCGATACGGCCCACGCCGAGGCTCCAGCCGATGCCGGTCGAGCGCAGCGAGGTCGGATAGTAGGTCGCGGCGAGCGCGTTGAGCGCCGGCTGCCCGCCGATGATCGTAAAGCCGGTGATAAAGATCGCGACGAACATCGCGGCCACCGAGACCATCACGGCCGGATTGCCGATTGCCGCCGTCGAGACGATGGCGATCAGGAACGTCGTGCCGAGCACGCGCGTAAAGCCCGCCAGGTCGATGATGCGCCCGAGCAGCAGCGTGCCGATCACGCCGCCGCCCCACAGCGCCGTGCCTGCGAATACGGCGGTCTGCGTCGAATAGCCGGCGTCGCGGATCACGGTCGGCAACCAGTTCGAGAGGAAATACATGGCGAGCAGATTCGCGAAGTTCACCACCCACAAAAGCATGGTCACTCTTGCGCGCCCTTCCTTGAACAGCTCGACGAACGGCACGCCGCGCGAGCGCGTTTCCGTGGTCGTGAACTGCGCGCCCGTGGGCAGATGCAGGGCGGGCGCCACACGCAACAGATTGCGGCGCACACGCGCCTCGGTTTGCGCGCCGCGATTGCGAAACAGCAGGAACTGGATCGACTCGGGCAGCGCGAGCCACATCAGCACGCCGAGCACGAGCGGAATCGCCCCGCCCACGAAGAACACGGCGCGCCAGCCGAACGCTGGAATCAGCGCAGCGGTGATGAGGCCGCCCAGCACGCCACCGAGCGTAAAGCCGCACGAAACGATCATCATGAGCGTGACGCGCATGCGGCGCGGGCTGTACTCGCCCGCGAGCGCCATCGCGTTCGGCATGATGCAGCCAAGGCCCAGACCCGCGACGAAGCGCCAGGCCACCAGTTCCGCAATGGAATGCGCGAAGCCCGTGGCGACCATGCACGCGGAAAAGAACAGCGTCGCGCCGATCAGCACCGGGCGGCGGCCGATCTTGTCGGCGAGCGTGCTGAAGGTGAGCGAGCCCACCAGCATGCCGAAGAGGCCCGCGCCGAACACCGGCGAGAGCGTTTCCTTCGCAATGCCCCACTCGCGGATCACGACCGGCGCCACATATCCCATCGCCTGGACGTCGAACCCGTCCATGACGAGGCATAGCGCGCACAGCGTGACCACGAGCAACTGATACGGCCCGAACCGGCTTTCGTCGATGATGCCGGTGACCTCCACCGCCTTGTTCATGTTGTGTCTCCAATGCTTGTTTTATGGTCTCGATCGCGCTGCGGCGACTAGAGTTCGAGTACCAGCCGCCCGCTTTTCGCGCGCGAGCAGCAGGTCATCATGCGCGATTGCGTGTCGCGTTCGGCGCGCGTGAGTACCACGTCGCGGTGATCGATCTCGCCCGCCAGCACGCGGACCTCGCACGAGCCGCACAAGCCTTCTTCGCAGTCGCTTTGCACGTCGATGTTCGCGCGGCGCAGCGAGTCGAGCACGGTCTGGTCCGCGCCCACGTTCAGCACGAGCCCCGAGTCTTTCAACTCGACTTCGAACGCCTGTTCCTGCGCGGGGTCGAGCTTGCCGCCGGTCGCGGCGAAGTGCTCCACGCGCAGCGCGTCTTCGGGCCACGCCTCGCTGCAGGCTTCGAGCGCTTCGAGCATGCGTGCGGGGCCACAGGCGTACACGCGCGTCTGTTCGTCGACGCGCAGCGCGGCGAAATCGTTGCGTGTGCCCTCTTCCGATACGTGCATATGCAGACGTTCGCCATGCAGTTGCGCGAGTTCGTCGGCAAGCGCCATCGTCTTGCGCGAGCGTCCGCTGTAGTGCAATTCATAGTCGATGCCCAGTTCGCGCGCGCGGCGCGCCATGGCGCTCACCGGCGTGATGCCGATACCGCCGGCAATGAAGATCGCGCGACGCCCTTCCTCGTCGAGCCGGAAGTGATTACGCGGGCCGCGGATCTTCAGGCGCATACCCGTGCGCAGCGTGTCGTGCACCCAGGCCGAACCGCCGCGGCTTTGCGTTTCGCGCAGCACGGCGATCTCGAATGCACGCGTTTCGGCGGGGTCCGAGCACAGGGAGTACTGGCGTGAGATGCCGGTGTCGCCGCATTCCACGTCGATATGCGCTCCCGGCGCCCAGCGCGGCAGCGCGCCGCCGTCGGGCGCGACGAGACGCAAGCGGACGATGCCTTCGGCCACGGCGTCCACACGCTCGACCACCACGGGCCGCGAAAGCGCATGCGCAGAAGGCTCGCCAATGCGTACCGGAACGTGCGCGCGGAGCAGCGCCGCATTCGTGCGTTCCGGGTTCTGCGCGGGGTCCCATTCCACATACAAATGCTCAGGACCCCGGAACGACGTGTTGGGTACGTAGGTGAAGCTTTGCTCGGCCAGACGCATGTGCGGCAAGCGGCGCGTGAACTCTTCGAGGAAGATCTGCATCTCCATGCGCGCGAGGTTCTTGCCCATGCACTGGTGCGAGCCATAGCCGAACGTGACGTGATCGCTTGCGTTGTCGCGACGAATGTCGAACAGGTCGGCGTCCGCAAAATGGCGTTCGTCGTGATTCGCGGAGGACGTCACGATGAGCAGCTTCGAGCCCGCCGGAATGTCGATGCCGCCAATCTGCACGTCCTTCGTCGCGAGGCGCCGCCAGGCCGCAACCGACCCGTTGTGACGCAGGCACTCTTCCACGGCGTTCGGAATGAGGCTCGGGTCCTCACAGATCTCGCGCCACGCATTCGGGTGCTGCAGCAGCAGCTTCATCGCGTTGGCCGTGGCATTGGCCGTGGTTTCGTGCGCGGCCACGATGCCCGCCATCATCATCGAATGCAGATAGGAGTCCGTGACGACTTCCGGATGGTCCTTCTGCTTGCGAATGCCGTACTGCATCCAGCCCGGGCCGTCCGGGTGCTGGCGCATCTTGTCGAGCACCTTGCCCGCGAACTGCCAGAAGTTGCCCACCGCGTGCGCGACTTCGACCTGCTCTTCTGGGCGAGGGCGGCCCCACGTATTGACCGTGTGCGCGATCGAGTACTTGCGCAGCAGGTCCATGTCCTCTTCAGGCACGCCGAGAAAGTGCAGCGCGACGGTGAGCGGCACTTCCCAGAGCATCTCGTCGACGAGATCGGCGCGGCCTGCGTCGATGAAACGATCCACGTACTCGCGCGTGAGGCGCCGCACCATCGGTTCGTGGTGCTTCAGATGTTCGGGCGTGAACGGCTCCATCAGCACGCGGCGGCGCGGCATGTGCGCAGGCTCGTCTTCGTTCACGAGCGTGCGGTTCATGGCGTAGCCGTACGACGCCAGTACCGCGTTCGCCTCGGGGCCCGTGGGCGTGATCTTTTCGAGCGCGATAGAGGGCGAAAACGTGAGGTTGTCGCGGAAGATCGCCTTGATGTCGGCGTAGCGCGTGACCACCCAGTAGCCAAGCTGCGGGCTGTAGAACACGGGCTCCTGCTCGCGCGCCCAGCGCACGTACTCGGGCGGGTCCTGCTGGTAGCCGTCGCTGAACGGGTCGAATGCCGCGGCATTGGCGCTAACCGGGCAGCGCGGCGCGGTGTCTCGCGCCTCGCCCGTTGCGTGGGGGAACGGGCAGCGGCCCGCTGACTGGGAAGATGTCTCGCTCATATGCCTCTCCTGCATCCTGCATGAATTACGTTTTGCGTAACTCTAGTACGCATTGCGTAATCGTGAGATAGGGGTTAACGTGCAAGCATGGCAGGCACTGTACTGCGCCTATGCGCCCTAAAATCCCGCGTGAACCCAACCGAACGTCCGTCCCCGCCCAGCATGGAAAGCAGGAAAACCACTCCCCGCCGCCCCGCGGCCAAAGCCGCCGAGGCCGCAGCAGCCACCACAGTGGCGGCCCCAAAAGTCGCGCGAGAAACGAAAGCCGCCGCACCGCGCGAACGCCGCCAGCGCGTGCAGTCCGCGCAAACCGGCATGGCCGTGCTGAAGGGGCTCGCGCGCCTGGGCGGCCGTGCGAGCCTCTCGGGTCTCGCGGCCTGCGTGGAAGAGAGTCCCGCGAAGGTGCATCGCTATCTCGTGAGCCTGATCGAGGAAGGTCTCGTCGCGCAGGACACCGCCACCCAGCAGTATCGGCTCGGCGTCGAGGCGATGATGATCGGCGTGGCCGCCATGCGTCAGGCCGATCCGGTGCGCATTGCGGAGCCTGCGCTCGTGCGCCTGCGCGAGACGCTCGAAGTGACGTCGTTCGTCGCGGTGATGGGCAACAAGGGGCCCACGATCATCCGTTTCGAGGAGCCGGGGCTGCCCGTGACGGTCAACGTGCGGGTGGGGTCGGTGATGTCGCTGCTATGGTCGTCCACGGGCCGCGTCTTCCTCGGCCTGCTCGACGACACGCGCGTGCTCGCGCAAGCCGAGGAAGAACTCGCGCACGCCGACGCTTCGTTGCGCGCGCAACTGAGCGCGAGCGACCCGATCGGCACGCTGCGCCGCGACGTGCAGGCGGCGCGCTGCGCAAGCGTGCGCGATACGAATCTCAAGGGCATCAGCGCCGTTTCGGCGCCGCTCTTCGATCACACCGGCAAGCTGTGCGGCGCGCTCACGGTGCTGGGCGCCACGGGCGGCTTCGACGCGACACCCGAGGGGCCGAACGCTCGCGCCGTGCGCCGCGAGGCCCAAGCCGTGAGCGCCCTGCTCGGCTATGTGGCGCGCAGCGCTTAGCGTCCACCGTCGTCGAGTCGCTTTTTGTTTTTTTGCCGCTATGGGGCTTGGGAGCGCTTGCGGCTTTGGGTACCCTGCCGATCCGGAAAGCCAGGGCGGCGTAAGGCTACGAATGCGCTGTGACGCTTACGTGAAAAAGAGGGGTTTTACGACCGGACGCTCGAAAATAGTTGCCAAGAACCATGCTTGGCGCACGCAACGCACTCGTTCGAAGGGAGCGGCACCGCTATCGCGATTCCCGGCCCGCCGCGGTGCAACCGGCTATCATGTGAATTCAACGTAGATGGAACGAATCAATCACATGGCTTCCCCACAGGAAAACGTCAGCATGGCGGTGTTCTGCGACTTCGAGAACGTCGCGCTCGGCGTGCGCGACGCGAAAATCGACCGCTTCGATATCAAGCCCGTGCTGGAGCGGCTCTTGCTCAAGGGCAGCATCGTCGTGAAGAAGGCTTATTGCGACTGGGAGCGCTACAAGGGCTTCAAGGCCGCGATGCACGAGGCGAGTTTCGAGCTGATCGAAATTCCGCACGTGCGCCAGTCGGGCAAGAACTCGGCCGATATCCGCCTCGTCGTGGACGCGCTCGATCTCTGCTATACGAAGTCGCACGTGGACACCTTCGTGATCGTGAGCGGCGACTCCGACTTTTCGCCGCTCGTCTCGAAGCTGCGCGAAAACGCCAAGAAGGTGATTGGCGTGGGGGTGAAGCACTCCACTTCCGACCTGCTCGTCGCCAATTGCGACGAGTTCATCTTCTACGACGACCTGGTGCGCGACCTCGCGCGCGACCAGCAGGCGCACGGCAAAGGCAAGAACAAGGACGGCGGCGGCGCGAAACGCCAGGGCGGCGAAGAGCGCCAACCGAAGCAGGACGGCGAAGAACGCAAGTCGAAGGCCGTTACCCTCGCGATCGAAACGCTCGACGCGCTCGTGCTGGAGCGCGGCGAAAGCGGCAAGATCTGGGCCTCGGTGCTCAAGAGCGCCATCAAGCGCCGCCGGCCCGACTTCAACGAAACGCGCTACGGCTTTCGCGCATTCGGCAATCTGCTCGAAGAGGCGCAGTCGCGCGGCCTGCTTGAAGTGGGCCGCGACGACAAGTCGGGCACCTGGGTGTCGCGGCTGAACCCGCCGCCCCTCCCGTCGGCCGCCGCCAGCGTGTCGGCGCCGGAAAGCCCGGCGCCACGCACCGAAGAGCCGCGCGGCAGGCGCAAAGGCCGTCGCAATGGCCGCGGTGGCGGCGCGGCGGACGCGCGCGAAGCCGCAATCGAGCAACCGGTCGAGACGCAAGGCGAGATTCCGTTCGAGCCGGTTCAAGCGCATGCAGCGCACGGGCACGAAGCCGCGCCGCCCTTCTTCGCCGAGCCATTCGACGCGAACGAGCGTGACCACGCGCCGCAAGAGGCACACGTCGCGCCAGTGACGCCCGAATCGGCGGCCGATTTCGAAACAGTCGAGACCGCCGCGCCCGCCCCCGCGCGAGCGCGCAAGACGGCTGCGCGCAAGAGCCCCGCGCGCAAGAAGACATCGAAGAAAGCCGCCGAACCGGCGCCGAGCGCCGCGGACGAACCAGCGAGCGCTCCCGCTACGCCGGCCGAGCCCGCCGCCAGGAAAGCGCCCACGCGTGCACGCCGCACACGCAGCAAGGCCGCCGCGGAAGAAAACTGAAAATAGGCTGAATATCGCACCGCGCGCGCCGCTCGAGACGGGCGGCGTGCGGCGCACCCATCATTCGCCGAATGGATTTGCGGGCCGCTTGCCCTTGGCCGGCGGCGCTTCCTCGCTCGCGGGCGTGGCACTTCCAAAAGGATCCTGCTTACCCGACGGCTTCGCGTCGCCAAACGGGTTCGCAGCCGAAGCGGGCTTCGCCCCGCCAAACGGATTCTGTGCGGCAGCGCGCTTCTCCCCGCCGAACGGATCGCTCGCGTCCGCCGCCTGGCCGGCATCGTCCTCTACCGCTTCATCCTCTGCCTGCGCGAGGTTGTACTCGGCACGCATCTGCTCCAGCACGCGCGCCACGCTCGCCTCGAAGCCTGCCGCGTTGTGAAAGTGCTGCATCGTCCAGTTGCAGCCGCTGCGATCGGGCGCTTGAAGTTGCGGACGCGGCACGCCGATCTTCACGCCGTCGTCGACCACCTCCTGCAGCCGGTGGATGCGCCGGTGCACTTCCTCTTGCAGCCGCGAAGCATTGAGCGTCTTGCGCAACATTGCGAATCTCCTTTCCTGTACGCATCGAGTCGCGCGAGTCTAGCGCAATGGCTCGCTCGCGTCGCTACGTAGCGGGCGCATTCATGTGCGCGAGCGCGTCGCGCATCGAATCGCTCGGCACCACGAGCTGTCCCGTAAACGGCGTATCGAGGTCGGCGATCACAAAGACCGCCGATGAAATGGACACCGCGCCCAGTACGATCAGCACGATCGCGAGCGCGTTATGCGGCGCGACAAGGCCAAAGCTCAGAAAGATCAGGACCAGCCAGAGCGCGAGCATGGTGAAGAACGGCCGCGAGATCGAGCCATGCGCCTCTTCGATGAGACGCCAGCGCGTATCGGTCACGCGATCGAACATCTGCGCGAGCGGGCTCACGAGCGCCTGGTGGTAGGCGTCGTGCGGCACGAGCGTGTCGATTTCGTGCCCAACCGAATCGAGCAGCGCGCCGAGCTGCCGGCTCTCGAGTTCGTCGTTGCCAACGCCTGGATCATGCGGATAGTAGTTGCCCGGCGGCGGCTTTTCCTGCTCCCAGGTCGAGGCGATGGCGCTTGCCGTATAGGCGCGCAGCAAGGTGCGCGCCGTTGCCGCGTCGGGACCGTAATCACGCAGGCGTTGATCGAGCTGGATCAGGTCGGCGGCGTAGGTGCGCATGTCGTTGGTCGCCGTATCGAAGCTCGATTTCGCCGACGCGGTGAGCAGGCTCAGCACGAGCGCCGCAAACGTCACCAGCATGCCGATCACGAGTTGCACGAGCTGCACGGTTTCATGCTTGCGATGCTCCTCGGGCAACAACGGCCGCAGCAGGACGCCCAGGCCCGTGCCTCCGAGCAGCAGGACGAATACGAGCAAGGCCTGCTGGATTTCGGTCATGGCGACGCCCTCCGCTCCTCGGCGGAGGCGTTTTCCACCGGCGCGGCCGCATCGGTGGGCGCCGCTTCGGGTACTTCCGATGCAGCGGGCTCCGTATGCGCATTGGCGCCGTTCAATGCGTCGATGCGCGTATGAACCGCCTTAGCCTTCGCTTCAGCCTCGCCCGGCACCAGGTCCGGGTGCGCCCGCGGCACCGCGAGCTTCCACGCGACGTCCAGTTCGCGCCGGATCGAATCGTAGATCTCTTTCGAAATGGAACGGTCTTCGTACATGGCCTGCACGCGCTCGCGCCCTTCGCGCAGCGCGTAGAGCAGCAGCATGCGCCGCTCGAGCACGTCGGCCGCGTGACCGAAACACTGGCGCACGTCCTCAAGCCCATGTTCAGCCTTCTCGATGCGCGTCTTCAAGATTGTCTTGAGCAGCGCCGCGAGACGCTCGCCTAGCAGCGGCGTGAGGCTTTGGTCGTTGAATACGATCAGCTGATGCAGCACCACCCGGCGACACATCAGGAGTTCGAAACGATCGGCGAGTGCGTCGACATACGGCTGCTGCAAGCGCAGCCAGCGATAGAGCAAGCGCGCGATGCGCATGCCCGCCGTATCCGCGAGAATTTTCGCCGCGGCGCGCTGATAGCCGAGGCGCCCGCCCGCGCGCGCCTCTTCGATCATGGCGTCGGTGTTGCGCATCATCGCGTCGAGATTGCGGATCGTGATGATGCCGCTGCCGTACTGCGGAATCAGGTCGCGCTCCTTCGCCGCGAGCGTGACGAGGCCGATGACGAGACGCTCGCGGTCGGAGAGCGCGGCTTCGATATCGTACCCCGTGGCGCCGATATAGACACTCTGCCGGAACGTGTGACAGGCCTCGTCGGCGATCGCATCGGGAATGTGAAAGGTGCGCGCCGCCATATGCACGCGCTCGGATACACCAATCGACGAAAGCTGTACCGCCTTGCTTTGCAACGCCTGCTCCTGGGGCGAGAGCAGATCGAGATGCAGCCGGCGGATCAGCAGCTTGAGCGACGTGCCGTTCACGATCAGGCTCACGAGCACGAAGCCCGTTGCGAGAATCGCGACGAAACGGCGTGTGGAATCGGGCAGCGCCGTGTCTTGCGCAAGGCCGAGCGCGAGCACGAGCGTCACCGCGCCGCGCAACCCGCCCCAGGCAATCACGAGCTTGTAGGCGGCGCTCACCGGCTCGGTGAGCCGCACGCGGCTCAAGAGCGGAAGCATGCCGAACACCACGACGACGCGCGCCACGAACGCCGCCACCACCACCACCGCGAGCGCGACAAGATCGATCCACTGCGCGTTTCGCAGCGTGGCTGGAATTTGCATGGCCGCGAGCAGAAAGATCGCCGCGCCCGCCATGGCCGCGATCTGTTCCCAGATCAGTTGCAGATGCTTCCAGTTCACAGGCGACAGCCGCGTGCTCCCCAGGCCGCTAATGACGAGCCCGGCCGCGACCACGGCCACCACGCCCGAGACGTGCAACATCTGGTCGGCGAGAAGATAAAGCGGATACGGCAGCGCGAAACTGAGCGAGATCTCGGCCTTGCCCTCCCCGCCCAGCAACGGCAAGAGCCACGCGAACAGGCGCCCGGCCAGCGCCCCGACCAGCAGGCCGCCGCCAAGCGCGATACCGAGTGCACGCAGCGCGGCCGTGGCCGACACATTGGCGGCGTCGCCGGTGATCGCGGCGATCAGCACGCCGGCAATGGCAATGGCGGCCGCATCGTTGAGGAGGCTCTCGCCTTCCACGAGGCGCACGAGCCGCTCCGGCGCGCCCACTTCGCGGAACACGGCCAGCACGGCGGAGGGGTCGGTGGTCGCGATCATCGCGCCGAGCAGGAGGCCGTCGGCGAGCGGACCGAGACCCGTGAGCCGGACCGCGCCGCCCACCACGCCGGTCGCGACGAACACGGCCACCACGGCGAGCAGCAAAATGGGCGCCGCGTCGCCGAGCATCTCGCGCACGTTCACACTGAGCGCGGCCTGGAATAGCAACGGCGGCAGGAAGATCCACAAGTACGCCTCGGGCGGCAGCCGCGGCGCGAGCGCAGGTATCACGAAGTTGGCAGAGAGCGCGGGCCAGGCCTCACCGCTCACGAGATAGATGCCGCCGAGCGTGAAACCCCACGCGGCCAGCAAGACCGATTCGGAAATCGACCAGCGCAGGCTCACTGCCTGAACGAGCGCGATGCTCGCCAGCAGAAAGCCGCTCAGGAGAAGGACGTGGATGACCATGGCGTGCAACCGTCACGGCGCCGGCAGCCACACCACCGTCAACGACCTCACGCCTTGTGCCCCCTGGATCAGCACGCCTTCGATATCGGCCGTCGCGGACGGCCCCGTGACGAGCGCCGCGTAGCGCGCGCCGCGAAAATCGTCGCGCCGGTACGCGTCCTGCAAGCCCGCCACCAGCCTCGCGGGATCGAGCAGAACCACGAGATGCTGCACGAGATAGCCAAGCGCGTTCACCACGTACTCACGCTCGCTCAGCCACAGCGAACCCGTTTCCGCGACGCCGAAACGCGCGCGCACCACCCCCACGTCGACGTCCTGGAGCGACGCCGGCTGCGTGGCGGCGCTGATCTCGCGCGTGCCCTGCACCTCCGGCGTGGCCGACGCGATGCGCGCCTCGCTGCCAAAGCGGCGCAGGATCATGGCGCGCACCTCGGCCGCGCTCTGCACCTGGGTCTCGCTGCCGCCCATCAGTTTGAGCGCAGCGCAAAAGCGCTCGTGCAAGTCGCCAGGCGGGGCGGCGAACAACGGCACCTCGGGCAACGGTTCGTGCGCGGGTTGCGCGGCGCGCACGCGCGCGAGAAATGCCTCACGATCCGCCATCGCCGCCTCCCTTGCGGTTTTTCCGGTACCACGCATGGAACGTGGTGCGCGGCACGTGTGGCAGATCGCGCTGTTTGCCCCAGATATTGAGCGGGTTGTAGAGCATGAAATTGGGCAAGCGGCGCAACGCGCCTTCGAGCGACTTCATCGCGCCACGATAAAGCGTCGGACTGCCGAGCAACCGGCCTGCCATCTTCAGCACCTCCTGCTTCACGAACGGCACTTCGTGCTGCGCCGCGATGACTTGCCGCCACTGGTAGATCTGCTCGTGAATATTGATCTTCACCGGGCACACATTCGTGCAGCTGCCGTTGAGCGTAGACGCGAACGGCAATGCGCTGAAGCGCTTGAGATCGAAGGTCGGATTGATGATCGCGCCGATCGGCCCCGCATAGGTGCTGCCGTACGAGAGACCGCCGCTGCGCCGGTACACGGGACACGTATTCATGCACGCGCCGCAGCGAATGCACTTGAGCGAGTACCAGAACTCGGGCATCGCGAGCCGCTCGGTACGGCCGTTGTCGACGAGCACGAAGTGCATTTCGGCGCCGGGCCGAGGCGCGCGAAAATGCGAAGTGTATTGCGTGATAGGCGAGCCGAGCGCGCTGCGCGAGAGCATGCGCACGAATACGCCGAGATCGGACAACCGGGGAATCAGCTTCTCGATGCCCATCGAGACGATATGCAGCGGCGGCACGTTGGCGGAAAGGTCCGCGTTGCCCTCATTGGTGCACACCACCACCGTCCCCGTTTCGGCCACCGCGAAATTACAGCCGGTCATGCCCGCCGTTTTCTCGCGCACGAACCACGGCCGCGTATTCATGCGCTGGCTTTCCGCCAGATAGTGAATGTCGTTGTTGTGCGGGTCCGTGCCGATGGTGCGGCCGAACACTTCGGCCACGTCGTCGCGCAGCTTGTGCACGGCGGGCACGACGATATGGCTGGGCGGCTGCCTGTCGAGTTGCTGGATGCGCTCGCCAAGGTCGGTCTCCATCACCGAAATGCCGCGCGACTCCAGATACGGGCGCATCTCGCACTCGTCAGTGAGCATGGACTTGCTCTTCACGAGCGCGGTCATGCCGCGCTCGCTCAGAATGCGATACACGATTTCGTTGTGCTCCTCGGCCGTATCCGCAAAGTGGACCTGTACGCCATTGGCCTGCGCCGTGCGCGTGAAATGGTCGAGGTAGTCGGCAAGATGCGAGAGCGTATGCGCCTTGATTTGCGAGGCGAGCGTGCGCAGCATTTCCCATTCGGGAATGGCGTGAGCCTGCGCGTCGCGTTTCGAGCGCAAGTCCCACAGACGTTTGTCGTGGAAGGCCACATGCTCGGGCCGCGAGAGAAACGCGCCGGCGAGCTTTGCATGTTCGACTCGCTTCATTCGCGCGCTCCGTTGAGCACCTGGGCAATATGAATGAAGCGGATGTCCGCGCTCATGCGTTCGGCGCAGCCCTGCTGGTGCATGAGGCAGGACATGTCGGCGGAAACGATGTACTGCGCGCCCGCGCTTACGTGATCGACCACCTTGTCCTGGCCCATGCGCACCGACACCGCTTCTTCGGTTACGGCGAACGTGCCGCCAAAGCCACAGCATTCGTCGGGGCGCGCCGGCTTCACGAACTCGATGCCCTTCACATGTTCGAGCAGCGCGAGCGGTTTCGAGAACACCGGGCCTGCGATTTCCGAAACGGACGCTTCCTTCAAATGGCGCAGCGCGCTGCAGCTATTGTGCAAACCTACGCGCCAGGGAAATTCGGCCCAGGGAAATTCGCGCGCGCCCAGCACGTCGTGCAGGAACTCGACGAGTTCATACGTGCTCTCGCGCACCTTGCGCACTGCTTCGGTCTGCTCGATAGCGGTGAAATGGTCGCGCACGTGATTCACGCAGCTCGCCGAAGGCCCGACGATATAGTCGTAGCCCGCGAAGGCGCGGGCAAATACCCGCTCCGCGCCGGCTGCCTCGGCCTGCGCGCCGCTGTTGGCCATGGGCTGGCCACAGCAGGTTTGATCTAGCGGATAGTCGACCTCGCAGCCGAAGCGCTCGAGCAATTCCAGTGTGGCGATGGCCACCTCGGGGTAGAACGCGTCGATGAAGCAAGGGACAAACAAGGCAACTTTCATGTGCGGGCTCACACGAAAAGCGGACCCGAACATTCTACTGCCGAACGGCGCGGGCGGCTTGCGAAGCGTGCACGCGCCCGGGGTTGCCGCGGCGCATCATGCTGCGCCGCGGTTCCTCGCTTAGAAGTTGTGGCGAATGCCCGCGATCACGGCGAGCTGCTTGTCGGTGTCCGAATTCACGAGATTCGGGATCTGCGCCAGGTTCTGCGTCGCGCCGCTCGTGGCGTCGATCCCAAGCCCTGCCCCCGACGACTTCTGCCCGATCGCCACCGCATAAACCGCCGTACGCTTGGACAGGCTGTAGACCGCGCCGAGGTTGATCTGATGCAGCCGCGTGGACGATCCGCCGTCCGGATGCGCATCGTTGAAGATATAAGCGAAGCCGAACTGCAGCGCGGGCGAGTATTGCCACGTCGTATTCAACTCGGCAATGTCGAACGAAATGTCCGCGCCTTGTGGTCGCGCCGCGTCCGCGAAATAGAGACTCTGCGACAAGCGCGTGTGCGTATAGCTGAGCGCCACGCTGATCTTGTCGAACGCGTACGAGCCGCCTGCGCCAAAAATGCTGATGCGTTGCGCGTTTTGTAGTTCGCAGTACGATGCATTCGGATTGCTGCAGCTAAAGTCGCCGATATAACCGCTCTCGCCGCCGAGCGCTGCCTGCAGCGGATTGCGCAATTCGAGGTAACCGGCAGAAAGCGAAAGCGGCCCGTTGGCGTAATTTGCAGCCAACGACCAGCCACGGTTCTGCGAGAAATTCCCCGCCACGCCGCCAAAACTGAACAGGCCGCCAAGTGTGAAGCCGCCGAAACTCGGGCTCACATATTTGATCGAGTTATTGAAGTTGAACGCTTCGTTGAGATTGTCCACGTCCCCAAAGTGCGAACCATAGAGCGTTGCCCAGTTGTTGCTCGACACGTAGGCGCCCAGGTCGTCGGAAAACGGATCGTACTGGCGGCCAAGCGTGAGCGTGCCGTAGCGGCTGTTTGCGACGCCCACCCAGGCATTGCGGTTGAAGAGTGTGCCGCCCTGCAGCAGTGCGCCGTTCTGCGAAAAGAAGCTGTTTTCCAGCGTGAAGTTCACGCTCGTGCCGCCACCGATGTCCTCGCTGCCCGTGAGACCCCAGCGCGACGGCACGAGGTTGCCGCCGCCCAGTTGCCAGTTTGCGTGGCCGCTCGTGCTGCCGTCTGCGTGCGTGGTCTGCTGGTTGGTCGAATAAACGAGGCCCGCGTCCACCGTGCCGTAAAGCGTGACTGAAGATTGCGCGTGCGCGCCAATCGCGAAGGCGCAGGAAGCCAGCGCCAGTGCCGTGCGCTTGACGGTATTTGCCATGTCGTTGTCTTTTCGATGAGAGATAGGCCACGCCCTTGCATGCATGCACGCGCGCGACCGGAGCGCGGCGCGTCTGGCGCGCCGCTCTTGTCTGGAACTATGGGAAACTGCAGGAAACTGCGTGAATCGTGGGGTTCGCGCGAAGCGCGTCGCGGCGCGGCGCTATTGACCGAATCGCGCGTAGATGTCCGGGCGCGAGCGCTTGAGGATCATCGCAATCGCCACGCCGACCAGTGCGGCCGCGAGCACGATCCAGGGGAACGCGCGCACGACAGGGCTATCGGAGCCCGCGAGCGCGTCGAGGTTGCCGATCAGCACGATGCCGATGGAGAGCAGACCGCAGCCGCCGAGCACAGGCGCCAGGAACGCGTGCCAGAGGCGCGTGTCCTTTTTCGTGGCGCGGAAAAATGCCGCCACCGAGAAGCTCGTGACCGCCTGCAGCATGACGATGCCGATGGTGCCGAGCGCCGAACCCCAGCTGAACACGATATTGAACGGATCGCTGCCCGCGATTACGAAAAGGCCCACCGGCACCGCAACCGAAAGCGTCTGCAGATAGCTCGCGAGATACGGCGAACCATACTTCGGATGCAGACGATCGAGCACGGCGGGAAGAATCCCCTCCCCCGAAAGTGCGTGGATGTAACGCACGATCGTGTTGTGGAACGACAGCAGGCTCGCGAAGATGCTGGAAAGCAGCAGGAAGCTCATCGTCGTGGTCATCGCGCCGCCCAGGTACTGCGTCGACTGGATGAACCAGAAGTCGCCCGGCTGCTTCGTCGCCACGTCCGTCACGTTGCTGATGCCGTAGGCGCAAACGATGGCCCACGTGACAAACGCGAAGAACACGAGAATCAGCGTGACAGAAACATAGGTGGCACGCGGCACCGTGACCTTCGGGTCGCGGCACTCCTTGCCGTAGATCGCCGTGGCCTCGAAGCCGATAAACGACGCGAGCGCGAACATCACCGCAATGCCGAGATGGCCGCTGAATACGTGGCGCGGCGAAAACGGCGCAAGCGTGAGGCCGTCCGGTCCGCCATGATGAATGACGATCGCGAGGCTCAGCAGCAACAGGATGCCGAGTTCGAGACACATGAGCACGCCGAGCAGACGGCTATTCAGGTCGATGCCGCGAATGCCGGTGAACTGCACGACGACGAGGCACGCGAACGAATACGCGTACCACGGCAGCGAACTATGCATCAATGGCCCGAGCACCACTGTGCAGAAGAAGCCGAACAGGCCGTACAGCGCAATCTGGATGCTCGTGTACGAGAGCAGCGCGACGAGCGCGCCGGCCATGCCGACGGGACGCCCGAAACCAGCCGTGATGTAGGCGTAGAACGCGCCGGCGCGCACGATGTGCCGGCTCATCGAAGCGAAGCCCACGCTGAACACGAGCAGCACGATGCCCGCGATCACGAATGCGCCGGGAATGCCCGCGCCGTTGCCGAGACTGATGGCCGGCGGCACCGCGCCGAGCATGCCGGTGAGCGGCGCCGCTGCGGAAATGACGAGAAAGACGATCTGCCAAAGCCCGAGCAGGCTGCGTTGTGAGTCCACTGCCGCGTCGTCTCCAACGAGGTGAGCGGGAGAATACGGTTCGTTCATCGTTGCCTCTGCTGGTGTCTGTTCTGGGTTCGCCATACGACACGATGAAGAACCGCGTGCCTCTGGCGCTCGACGAATCGAATTTCCCGATTCGGATTGAGCGCATGGTAGGCAGCTAATAAATTCGCCGACTTGGCGCAACGCGCCAAATACTCGATAAAGTGCGCCAGGGCTGGAGCGGGTTTTCACTTAACCGCCGTGAAGCGGTCGAGATTACCTTCGGCATCCTGATCAATGCCGTGAACTGGAAATTCGTACTTTATTCAGTCCACATACTTACCGACAGCCATCATTTAGCTTTCACTGCTTGCCAGTTGCGCGTTGCGCGCCATAGCACGGTGGCGTCGGCATACCCCACCGCGCGGGCCACAGCAGCGTTGGTCATGCCCTCCTGCTCGCGCAGCACCGCCACGCTGCGTTCGCGCTCCTCGCGAATGATCTGGCGCACGGAAGTGCCGGCGTCGGCGAGATGCCGCTGCAAGGAGCGGTCCGAAAGCCCGAGGTCCTTCGCGATGTCGCCGACCACGAGCTTCTCGCGCGCGAGCCGTCGCGTCACGAGATCGCGGACCTGGTCCACGAGCGTATGCGGGATCGTGTCGCGCGAAATGAGGTCGGTGGCGTGGCGCTCCATCATGCGCGCCATCTGCACGTCGGCGCTTTTGAGCGGCGTGTCGAGATCGTGCGGGTGCACGACCACGCCGTTTGCCGGCTGCTGGAACCGCACCGGCACGCGAAAGAGCCGCATATATGGCTTGAGGTCCTCGGGCGCCGCGTGTTCGAAATGAATCTCACACGGCGTCCACGCCGCGCCACGCACCTGACGAATCATGTGGCACATCGCCGACACGCTGTATTCGGCGTCCTGCCGGCGCGGCCAGATCTGCGTATGTGCAATGCGGTAGCTCCACATCGGCCATGCGTTGTCGGTCACGAGGTCGACGGCCGTTGCGCTCTGCCACGAGCCAAGCGTATCGGTGAACTTACGGATTGCGGCGCCGAGCGTGGGCGACGACATGAACACGAGGCCAGCTGGCCCCAGTTCCGTGAGCTGCAATTCGGCGCCTAAGCGCAGACCGAGAAACGGTTCGTCGAGCACCTGCGCCGCGCGTTCGAATGCGCCCACATAACGCCCCAGCGCCACGATTTCATAGGGATTGGAAAGCTGCCGGCGGCTCAAGCCGAACTCAGCCAGCAATGCATCGCAGTCCGCACCAGCGGCGTCGAGCGCACGCACGATGGGACCCATCACGGCGCCGCGAATCATGGGGAAACCGCTATTGACAGGCACTCTTTTCATGTCTCGCTCCATTAGGGCCTGTATGCGTCGACGGCTTGAACCATCGTTCGTCTCTGGCGCACTCTATCGCCCCTTTGGCGCGTTTTGCAAGCGCGAAAAAAATACGGCGTTTCTACGATTGACCCATCGACAAGGCATGAGACGAATGCGAATTCCTCATACCGTCGCCTGCCCTGTTGCGCCCAACGTCATCCTTACGAAATGCTTATGAACACGAAACCGAACGCGCATCCGCTCGACCCATTGAGCCTCGCCGAAATGCAGCTTGCCTGTGACATCGTGAAAGCCGCCGAGCAGCTCGATGAATATGGGCGCTTTCCCGTTACCGAACTGCATGAACCGCCCAAGGCGGAAGTGCTCGCCTACCAACCCGGCGAGTACTATTCGCGCCGCGCCTTTGTCATCGCGATCGACCGCACGCGTAGCCAGACGCTCGAATTCGTCGTGGACCTGCGCGAGAAAAAAGTGGAATCGCGCAAGGCGCTCGCACTGCAAAGCGCGCCCTATGGCCAGCCGCCCGTGATGATCGAAGACTTCATGAATGCGGAGCGCATCGTGAAGGAAGACACTGCGTGGCGCGCGGCCGTCAAGAAGCGCGGCCTCACCGAAGACGATCTCGAGCGTGTGCAAGTCGATCCGTTCTCCGCAGGCGCCTTCGACCGCCCGAACGAAAACGGCCGCCGCCTCGTGCGCTGCGTGAGCTACTACCGCGAGTCGTTGACCGACAATGGCTATGCGCACCCCATCGAAGGCGTCGTCGCCGTGGTGGACCTGCTGGCGCACAAGGTGATCGAGCTGATCGACGACGGCCGTATCATCCCCATCCCGCGCGCCAAGCACAACTACGACACGCCGAGCCTCGGCGAGCCGCGCGCCACCGTCAAGCCGCTCTCCATCAGCCAGCCCGAAGGGCCGAGCTTTACGATAGACGGCTGGCAGGTTAGTTGGCAGAACTGGAAATTCCGCGTGGGCTTCACGCCGCGTGAAGGGCTCGTGCTGCACCAGATCACCTGGGACGACGGCAAGAGCGCGCCGCGCCCGATCGTGTACCGCGCGAGCGTGACCGAGATGTGCGTGCCCTACTCGGACCCCACCACGAACCACTACTGGAAAAGCGCGTTCGACGCGGGTGAATACGGACTCGGCAAGCTCGCGAACCAGCTCGAACTGGGCTGCGATTGCCTTGGCACGATCCGCTATTTCGACATTCCTTCCGCCGACGATTTCGGCAACGGCTTCACCATGAAGAACGCCGTGTGCCTGCACGAAGAAGATTACGGCACGCTCTGGAAGCACTACGAATTCCGCACCGGCGTGTTCGAGATGCGCCGCTCGCGCCGCCTCGTCATCTCGTTCTTCGCAACCGTGGGCAATTACGACTACGGCTTTTACTGGTACTTCTATCAGGACGGCACGATCCAGCTCGAATGCAAGCTCACGGGCATCATCCAGACTTCGGCGGTGGCGGACGGCGACACGTACCCGTGGGGCGGCATGGTCACGGAAAACCTGGGCGGCCCGACGCATCAGCACTTCTTCAACGCGCGCCTGCACATGATGGTGGATGGCGAGAAGAACTCCGTGACCGAGCACGAATTCGTGCCGCGTGCGATGGGCGCGGAGAATCCGTACGGCAACGTGTTCGATACGACCAAACGCGTGCTCAAGACCGAGCAGGAAGCGGCGCGCAACGCCAACGGTCAGACCGGGCGCTTCTGGAAAGTCGTGAATCCGAACGTGAAAAACCGCGTGGGCGCGAATCCGGGCTACAAGCTCATCGTCAACGACTCGCCGCTCATGCTCGCCGATCCCAACTCGAAGGTGCGCCAGCGCGGCGGTTTCGCCACGCGCCACGTGTGGGTCACGCCGTACGACACGACGCAGCGCTACGCGAGCGGCGACTACCCGAACCAGCACGCGGGCGGCGACGGCCTGCCGCGCTATATCGAGGCGAACCGCAACGTGGAGAACGAGGACATCGTGCTGTGGCACAGCTTCGGGCACACGCACGTGTGCAAGCCCGAGGATTTCCCCGTGATGCCGGTGGAGTATGCGGGCTTCATGCTCAAGCCCAATAACTTCTTCTACGGCAATGCGGCGATGGACCTGCCGGGCGGGCGCGATCCGCACAGCGTGCAGGACGGCGCACCTGCGCCCGAAGGGAAATCGTGCTGCCACAGCAAGCAGTGAGCACGCAATGATGCCGCGCGAGCGCCGCCTTGCTGTGATGCACGTGGCACGGCTCTTGTGCCTCTGGGCGGCGATCACAGGCGGCGCAAGCGCGCTTGCCGCAGGCATCATGAGCGCGGCGATGCAGGCCGGCGCATCGTTTGCCGCATTCGCCGCAAGCGCAATTGCCTTGCTTTCGATGGCGCTGGTGCCCGGCGTGCTCGCACGCTGCTTCGTTACGCGCGCCACCGTACCGGTCGCGAGCGCACTCGTACTCACGATGGCGGCAACGGGCGAAGGCGCGCGTGCCGGCGCGACGGGGGCACAGACGCCGCTCATACTGGGCGGCGCCGCCCTGATCGCCGCAGCATGCCTGCACTTGCGGCGTACAGGTGAGAACGCCGCAAATTCGACGCATCGGCACGTAACGACGCCAGCGTGGCGCAACGGCATGCTGCTCGTTGCACCCACGCTGCTTGCCGGGCTTTCGAGCGGTGTGCTCGCGCGCTTCCAGTTCTTCGCGCTGTGCGGCGGCGCTGCGATTTCCGTGACACAGGTGGCGATCTCGCTCGCCGTGGTGGGCGTCGCCGGCTGGCTCGCCGAGCGCGTCGATTACCGGCGCGCGCTGCTAGCGCTCTTCGTATTGCGCGGCGCGTTGCTCACCGCGCTCACGATAGATTCGCTTGCACCGTGGGCCGCGCTCGCTGCGCCCGCTTTCGCCGTGCTCGACTATCTGACGCTCCCCACGCTCATGCGCGGCGGGCGGGCGACCCGCGCGTCGGGCGCCGGCTGCCCGGGCCTCGCCCACCATGCCGGCATGCTGGCAGGCGCGGCGATCGCCACCACGTCATGGGGCTTTGGACAAGGGTTCTATGTGCTGTTCCTCGTTGGCGGCGCGCTCAATCTTGCATGCGCATACGCATTCGCGGCCCCGCGCCGACTCCGCACGCGTACCCCCTACTCCGCTTCAGCCGCACTCGCGGCGGGCAGCACGATCGATTTACGCTGAAACCACCACCCAAAAACGTTCGCATTACTACCTAAAACCAGGAGACGGTATGGACCGCCAGGACTTCACGCACACGATCCGCACGCAGATGTTCGTTGACGGACGTTTTAGCGAAAGCGGCAACGGCCGCACGTTCGCCGTATTCAATCCCGCCACCGGCGCCGAGATCGCGCAGGTACCCGACGCCAGCGACGCCGACATCGACGCAGCCGTTACGGCCGCGCGCCGCGCTTTCGAAGCCGATACATGGCGACGCATGCCGCCGGCCGCGCGCGAGCGCCTGCTGCTCAAACTCGCCGATCTCGTCGAGCAGCACGGCGACGAACTCGCGGCACTCGAAACGCTCAATCAGGGCAAGCTGCTGGGCTTTTCGAAGATGCTCGAAGTAGGCGGCAGCGTGCAATGGCTGCGCTATATGGCCGGCTGGGCAACCAAGATCGAGGGCAGCACCGTGGATCTCTCGCTCGCGTTCCCGCCCGGCGTGCGCTACAACGCCTCCACGCGGCGCGTGCCCGCAGGCGTGGTCGCCGCGATCGTGCCGTGGAATTTCCCGCTGCTGATGGCGGTCTGGAAGATCGCGCCTGCGCTCGCCTGCGGCTGCACCGTGGTGCTCAAGCCCGCCGAGGAAACACCGCTCACAGCCATACGTCTCGCCGAACTTGCACACGAAGCCGGCTTTCCGCCGGGCGTATTCAACGTCGTCACGGGCCAGGGCGAAACGGCTGGCGCGGCGCTGGTGCGCCATGCGCAGGTGGACAAGGTCACCTTCACGGGCTCGACCGAAGTGGGCCGCATCATCGGCAAGCAATGCGCAAGCGACCTCAAACGCGTGTCGCTGGAACTGGGCGGCAAGAGCCCCGTGATCGTGCTCGACGACTGCGATCCGCAGCGGGCGATCGAAGGCGCGGCCGGCGCGATCTTCTTCAATCACGGCCAGGTGTGTACGGCTGGCTCGCGCCTGTATCTGCCGCGCGCGCGTTACGAGCAGATCGTCGATGGCATCGCACACGTTGCGCGCGCAACGGTACTCGGCTCGGGCTTCGACGCGGCCACGCAGATGGGCCCGCTCGTTTCGGCGCGCCATCGCGCCAAGGTTGCGGGAATGATCGCGCAGGGACGCGCCGAAGGCGGCGACATCGTGGCGGGCGGCGGCGATGGCAATCGCCGCGGCTACTTCATCGAGCCCACCGTGATCTCGAACGCGGCGAACAAGCCGCTTACCGTCGTGCGCGAAGAAGTGTTCGGGCCGGTGCTCGTCGCCATGCCGTACGACGATGTCGAGGAAGCCATCGCGGCGGCGAATGCTTCCGAGTACGGTCTTGGCGCCAGCGTCTGGACCAACCAGCTCGACCAGGCTCTGCGTGTGGTGGACGGCGTTCAGGCAGGCACGGTATGGGTGAACACGCACAACATGGTCGATCCGGCGCTGCCCTTCGGCGGCTTCAAGGCCTCGGGCATTGGCCGCGAGCATGGCCGCGCGATCATCGACGCGTACACGGAGACCAAATCCGTCTGCATCGCCTATTGAGCGCCGCCGTGCATTGTTAATCGAAATGGAATGATGAAACCCGGCGGCAAGCAATGATCGCCGCCGCGGTTTCATTCATGATCGAGCCCGTCCACATCACTCACGAGAAGGGTTCCGATCATGAACGCATCCGCGAACGCGAGCGGCGTCGCCATCGTCACGGGCGCCTCGCGCGGCATAGGCGCCGCCATTGCCGAACGCCTCGCACGCGACGGTTACGCCGTCGTCATCAACTACGCCTTGCGCAGCGCCGAAGCCGAAGCGCTGGTCGCGAAAATCGCGGCGCAAGGCGGTCGCGCCATCGCTGCGCAAGCGAACATCGCGAAGGCCGACGAAGTGCGCCGGCTCTTCGAAACCACAGCAGAAACGCTGGGCCAGCCCACGCTGCTGGTGAATAACGCAGGCATCATGAAAACGGTCACCGTTGCCGAATCGACCGACGCACTCTACGACGAAACCTTCGACATCAACGTACGCGGCACGCTCAACACGCTGCGCGAAGCGGCGACGAAACTCGCGGACGGCGGCCGCGTGATCAACTTCTCGACCTCCGTGCTCGCGATGAACCTGCCCGGCTACGCGCTCTATACGGCAAGCAAGGCCGCTGTGGAGACGATCACGCGCGTGTTCGCACGTGAATTGCGCGGACGTTCCATTTGCGTGAACGCGGTCGCGCCGGGGCCGGTGGCGACGGAATTGTTCCTCAGCGGCAAGACCGAAGAGCAGGTCCAGCATTTCGCGAGCATGCCGCCGCTTCAGCGCCTCGGGCAACCTGACGACATTGCGAGTGTCGTGTCGTTTCTCGCCGGGCCGGACGGCGGCTGGGTCAACGGCCAGGTGCTGCGCGCGAACGGCGGGATCGTCTGACGCACCGCCCTGCAATGGTTCGAGACAGAACCAGGTCTGAGGATAAAGCGCCATGGCATGGAACCGCCGGACTCGGCCGGTGCTACACTCCGTGCTCGAAAGCGGTAGAAAAACAGAGCCGGCGGGATGGCGCGCCGGCGCATATTGCGCCCTCAACCACTCCAGACCATGTATCTGTCCATCCTCGCCGTCGGCATTGGCGGCGCGCTCGGTTCGCTGCTGCGCTGGGTTCTCGGGCTGCGTCTGAATGCCCTCTACCCTGAGCTGCCGCTCGGCACGCTCGCGTCGAACGTCATCGCGGGCTATGTGATCGGCGTCGCAGTCGCGTACTTCGGACGCATGCCGCAGCTTTCCGCCGAATGGCGCCTCTTCGTGATCACGGGCCTTATGGGCGGGCTCTCCACGTTCTCGACCTTCTCAGCAGAAGTCGTTTCGCATCTGCAGCACGGACGTTTCGGCTGGGCCGCGGGCGAAATCGCCATACACGTATGCGCCTCGGTCATCATGACGATCCTTGGCATTGCAACGGTCTCGGCACTGATTCGCTGATGCGCAAAGCAAACGGCCGCGTTCGCCATTCGCGCAACGCGGCCGCTTGGGTGATGCAACGGGAAGATCAGGCAGGACGCTGATAGCCGCCCAGCAAGCCGTTCTTCGAAAACACCCACTGCCACAGCTGGATATCGCGCGCGCGGAATGCCCCGGCGCACGACAGCAGGTAGTAACGCCACATGCGGTAGAACCGCTCGCCCATCTGCGCCTTGAACCGCGGCCACGCCGCCTCGAAATTCGCATGCCACGCCATGAGCGTGCGATCGTAGTCGGCGCCGAAGTTATGCAGGTCCTCGGTCACGAAGAGGCCGCCCGAAGCGTCGGCGATCTGGCCGATAGTCGGCAGCATGCCGTTCGGGAAGATGTATTTGTCGACCCACGGGTCGGGCGTGGTGTCGCGGCGGTTCTTGCCAATGGTGTGCAGTACGAAGAGACCGTCGTCGGCAAGACAGCGCTGTGCGACTTCCATATAGGTGCGATAGTTCTTCGGGCCCACATGCTCGAACATGCCCACGCTCGCGATGCGGTCGAACTTCTCGTCGAGCAACCGGTAGTCCTGCAAACGGAATTCGACGGGCAGATCCTTGCAGCGCTCGGCGCCGAGCGCGGCCTGCTCCTTCGAGATCGTCACGCCCACGCACGACACGCCATAGTTTTCGGCCGCGAATTTCATGAGGCTGCCCCAGCCACACCCAATGTCGAGCAGGCGCATACCGGGCTTCAGACCCAGCTTGCGGCAGATGAGATCGAGCTTTGCCTCCTGCGCCTCGTCGAGCGTCTTCGCGCCGCCCGACCAGTAGCCGCAGGTATAGGCCATGTGCTTGTCGAGCATCGCCTCGTAGAACTCGTTGCCGATATCGTAGTGCTGCTGGCCCACCTTCCATGCCCGGCGCACGGTCTGGCGGTTCATGAGGCGCGCTTTGAGCGCGTAGAAGACGAGACGGGAGGGATCGATCTGGTCATCCAGATGCGCGCGCAACACATGTGCGAAGAATTCGTCGAGCTGTTCGCAGTCCCACTGGCCGTCCATGTAGGCCTCGCCAAGGCCCAGGTTGCCTAGCGCCAGCACGCGCTCGGGCACCTGCGGGTCATGGATGCGCATGTCCCACGGCCGGGTGCCGTTGAATTTGACGTCTGCGCGCGCCAATAGCTGGGCTATAAAGCGCCAGGCCCCCGATACGGCGGCCTCACGAACGGGATGAGCTGCTTCGAGATCAGTCGTTGCCATACGTGCTCCATGTCGGCTGGAGTCGGGTCCTTGGTACCTTGCTCCGCTGCCATTCAAGAGGTTGCAATCAAGACATTCGTCGTCGCGCGCGCTGCGAGAAACTCTATGATGCACCTACTTCAAAAAACGTGCAGGAACACGCACAGCCCATACAGGGCGGGCCATAATCGCAAACTCGACAAAACTCATCGCCCGGACGCTGGCAAACAGCGCGCCTGAACTGGAGAAACCCACCATGGCCTATGACGACAAAAATATCTTCGCCCGCATCCTGCGCGGCGAAGCGCCCTGCATCAAGGTGTACGAAGACGACGCGACGCTCGCGATCATGGACGTCATGCCGCAATCCGAAGGCCACTTGCTCGTGCTGCCGAAGGAAGGCGCTGAATTGATTTACGATCTTTCGCCGGAAGCCGGTGCCGCTGCGATGGCGACGGTGCAAAAGATGGCGGCTGCGCTGCGCAAGGTGCTTGCACCCGAAGGCCTGTTGATCGCGCAGTTCAACGGTGCCGCCGCCGGGCAGACCGTACCGCACGTGCACTTTCATCTGATTCCGCGCCGCGCGGGCGAAGAACTGCGCCCGCACGCGCGTGAAATGGCCGACATGGCGCAGCTCGAAGCGCTCGCCGCGCGCATTCGCGCAGCACTGTAAGCGATATGTATTATTAAAGCTTAAATGCCGTCGAATTGAACGAATTCGTCGAGCGGTGCGCGCGCCGAGCGCCACTGGTTAATAGGCGCGCGCGCGTCTTCATGACCGATCGCCATGCCGCAGAACACCATGCGTTCGCGCGGCAAGGCGAGAAACTCTCCCACGCTTTGCGCGTAGCGCGCCCAGCATTCCTGCGCGCAGCTATGCAGGCCGGCTTCACGCAGAAGCAGCATCACCGTCTGCAGGAACATGCCGAGGTCGGCCCATTGCGGCGGCCCCATCTGACGATCCACGGTGCAAAAGAGCGCGAGCGGCGCGTCGAAAAACGCGTAGTTGCGCGCAAACTGACGCAACCGGCCCGGCCGGTCCTCGCGAGCGACGTCGATGCTTCGGTAGAGATCCTCGCCCACCTGATAACGACGCTCGCGATACGGCGAACCCAGGTCGCGCGGATACACGTCGTACTCCATCGGCTCGCCCGCGGGCGCCTGCGCAATGCGATCGGCCATGATTGACTTGAGTTTCGCGAGCGAATCGCCGCCCACGACATGCACATGCCACGGCTGCAGATTGCCACCCGAGGGCGCGCGCGCCGCGGTATCGAGCACGCGGCGAATGACGGCGGGGTCCACCGGATCGGGCAAAAACTGGCGCACGGACTTGCGGCTGGTAACGGCTTCGCTGACCTTCAAGCAGATTCTCCTCGGGGGATCGACGAAGCATTATCGGCGATCCCCCGTGCGGCTGCCGACGCACGCCGCAGGTGCTCGTGCTGGCGTCAGAACTTGTGACGGATCCCGACCACGACGAGTGCCTGATTGTCGGCACCCGAACTCACGCCGAAGTCGCCGATCGATGCCTGCGCAACGATGCTGGAGCCATTCGTGCTGAGCGTGTGGCCGCTCGCCTTCTGGTAACCGGCTAGCGCGTAGAGATCGGTGCGTCTGGAAAGCGAGTAGTCGCTACCCAGGTTCACCTGGTTGTAGTGCGCCGACGAGGGGCCGGTGAGCGATGTGTAGTTGTAGCCCGCGCCCGCACGTAGCGCCGGTGTGATCTGATAGTTCAGGAACGCCGAGCCGCTGTTGAATTTTGCGGTTTGGTGGAAAGTTGAGTACGCATCGTTTGCGTATTGCGTGTTCGACCAGGCCAGCCCGAAGCTCAATGCGCCCACCGCATAGCTGCCGCCCGCGCGCACGATCTGGATGGAGCTTGCGCTCGCGAAGCCCTGATTGATGACCGTGTTGAAGAGACTGTCCGAGCTGCTCGTCCAGGTGCGCACGCCGGAAGTAAGCGTGCTGCCGCCGTTGGCAAAGAAGTAGCCGGCCGCGAGCGAGAGCGGGCCGTTCGAGTATGCGGCGCCGAAGCTGTAGGTCTGGCCGCTGCCGGTGGCGCCGGCTACGCCGCCGAAGCCGTACAACGCTTCGAACTGGAGCCCCGCGATGAGCGGGCTCGCGTACTTGACCGAGTTGCTCACGCGCAGGCTGTTGTCGTAGTTGTCGAGGTCGCCTGGCGTGCCGAACACGCCGCCGAACGGACCGTCGGCGGTGAGCGGCTGCACGAGATCGACGAGCGGATCATACTGGCGGCCGAGCGTGAGCGTGCCCCACGTCGTGCTGGCGAGACCGACGATGGCCTTGCGGCCGAATTCGCGGCTGCCCTGCCCGAGCGCTCCGGTGCCTACGTTGAACCCGTTTTCGAGCTGGAAGATCGCGGCGAGGCCATTGCCGAGATCCTCGGTGCCGCGCAGGCCCCAGCGGCTGCCCGAGAGATTGCCGCTGCTGAACTTGACGAGCGTGGACTGGTTCTGGCCGCTCGTGCTCTGGGCGTTGTGCACGTAGGCGATGCCGGCGTCGACGATGCCGTACAACGTGACGCTGCTTTGTGCGTGGGCGGTTGTAGCGAGTGTCGCGCCTGATGCGGCGAAGGCGAGCGCGAGCGCGGCGGTTAGCGGGCGGCGTGAGAGGGCGGCGTTTTTGTTGTTCATGCGAGGCGTTCCGTTGCGTGTGGTGGTTGTCGCTGCGCGGTCCTTGCGAGGCCGCTACAAGGCCGGTGCGGCAACGTTACGGAACGCCCAGGAAGCGGGGAACGACCGATTTCTGCGTTGCTTAGGGGATTCGTCGGACTTTGCAAAGCGTAGAGCGTGCCAGCTTCAGCACGGGCGCTTTCCTCCCGCGCGCGGACTCTGCTATAATTCGCCTCCCGCCGGAGAGATGGATGAGCGGTTTAAGTCGCACGCCTGGAAAGCGTGTATAGGTTAATAGCCTATCGGGGGTTCGAATCCCCCTCTCTCCGCCAGAACAAAACAGCAAAACCCCGTAAGTTCAAAGACTTACGGGGTTTTTGTTTTTTTTGGCCCATCATTTAGCCCATCAGCGAGTGCGAACTTGCTGCCGTTCCTATCCGTAGCAGTCCGTTAAAGTCCTTCATTCTCTTGCCGTACAAGCTAGCAGCGAGGGGGCGACGTTGGACGGACGGAAACCAATTTCGTTTGCTGCCGTTGCGGCGGCAAAGCGCGCCACCTTTATCCGCCATCGCGCGAGAACGGCGAGGAATAAGCCGCACCACCAGGCTCACGGGGCGCTTATCCCATTAACACCACTTTGACGGGTATCGAGATTTGGCTTCTTTCATCAAACCCATTTGCGAATGCGGAGTAGCCTGAAGGGTCCCGAAATCTTAATGGGCATCGCAATGGCTGATAGTTTTCTCAAGATTGATGGTATCGCCGGAGAGTCACAAGACGAAATCCACCGTGGCGAGATTGATATCGTTAGCTGGCATTGGGATATGTCGCAGCAATCGAGCATGATGAGCGGTTCCGGCGGCGGAGCCGCGAAAGCAACTATCGACGATCTTGTAGTTGTTCATAACATCGATCGGGCCAGTCCCAATTTAATGCGCTATTGCCTGACGGGCCGCCACATTCCAAAGGTCGTCCTCTCGGTACGCAAGGCGGGTGGTCTGCCGCTTGACTTTCTGAAGATCACGATGAACAACGTCGTGTTAACACGTGTCAGGCCGGTTGTGGTTGGAAATTCGCATCTTGAGCACGTCGCTCTTTCATTTGCCAAGGTTACGCAAGAGTACGTCGTGCAAAACAGCATGGGCGGAAGCGGAGGAATGGTAACGGCCACCTTTGATATCAAGGAAAATCTTGCCAAGTAAGCCGCTATTCCCCGGAAGATATCTTGCCTTTGTGGTTGGCATCGTTACGGCCTGTGGAACGGTTCTGGCAGTCAACCATGAGCGGAATTTTCTTGACCTATCGCTCACGGCCAGAGGTGAGGTGACCAGCTTGCCGCATGGCGGCCACCATCCAGAGATCACCTTTGTAACCAACGCTGGCGAACCTGTTTCAGCCCGACCAGGAAGTGTTACTGCACTTGTTATTGGCGACCGGGTTGATATTCGCTACGACCCAGCCATGCCGAGGGCATCGGCCCAGATTGATACGTTCTTGGACCGCTGGATGGTTTCGCTTCTGCTGGGAGCGTTTTCCACCCTGTGCATAGTCGGGGGGCTAAAGAGAAATTCAGTGGATCACTCATGATTCTGAAAAGCAAAAGCAACTGGACCTATGACACTGGCGCGGGCGTCAATCTCGGGTTTCACTTTCTGACTGTAACCGATAGCGTCCTAGTCCTTGACGAGCCGTCCGGGCGTGCGCAGCAGTTCAAATACACTGGCTCGGGACTCGCTGCTTCACTTCTGGGTCTGGGACACGTCAAGTTGAGCAGGCTGGAATTGCCGAAGTTGACCATTCTCGACAGGAATTTCTCCGGCAGCGTATCCGGCAAAGGATTTACAAGCGGTGGCGCTGCCTACATGACTGAGGCATTTCATGGGGCGGAGCTACACATCGGAGATTTCGAAGGCGGTACCGTTTCTTTTGATGGTTCCGGTGGATACATTGCCGGATGGAGTGGTTCAGTTATTTTTGCTGGTATCCGGCTGACCATGATGGAGGCGCTGATTGCAAGCGTTGGAATTCCGTTTGCCAGAAACATGTTTCTGCAACTTGCGCTAGGTTCTGCGCCCATCATCATCTTGAACTACGGGCAGACAGAGGGGCTGATTGATTCTGTCGGCGTCGATTTCATGTATGGTCAGTTGACTTATCAGGGACCGGAGCCCATCCCGCATCGGGTGCCGATTCCGGAGTTTCCCTCTGGAAGTGAATAGTAGAAAATCCGTAAGCCCCGCTTTCGGCGAGATTTTCATATTTGGCTGCTATTGCGATTGAGTAACCTGCGCCGCCCACGCTTCCTTCATCGGGCAGCGCGACTCCATTAGATTTGGCTCTGTGATAGACCACCTCTATCCAACACTTATCTTCCACGCCTTCTCAGGCCTGGAAATCCCTACCGCAATCGCCTTCAGTTCGCGCTACTGCGCCGCCCCGAACGCGACAAACGCGCACATCATTAGCCCAAGCGCATCCCTCAATTCACACACTCGCAGTGCAATACTTGTTATACACAAGCCCTTTCCCATCCATGCCCGAGATCGTTTGCGTGCCATTGCCGAAATTCATGATCATCTCGGTCCACGTCGATCCTCCGCAGCCTGCCCCGTGCTGAACGTCGTTTCGCCAATGGAGGCACCGGTCTGCTCCCGCCCTCGCCCGGCAGTTTCTGCTGATACCCATTGACCGTAGACGTGCAGCCGAAGCGCTGCACCGTTTACGAATTGCCCGATTCGTAAACGTAGGTCTGGAAGGCGTCGTTGCCACCACCATTTGGCAAAATGCGGCAGACACTGCAAGGGCGCCGAACACGAATGATTTGATAGCGCAGCGGGAAGCAGTGGCGCAACGAGCGCTCACGCAGCTTGTCGTTGAATACTCAATTTGGAAGAAAGGAACCGCCAGCAGAAAAAAGCGTCGGGCCGCGGCCCGACGCCGAATTCCCGCGTACTGCTTCGAGGACCGGCGCGGGAACGAGAGGACTTCAGTATCCCCTCTTGCGCGCGTTAAAAAAGTGCTAGACCGCACACCCGCAATCACGTCCGTACCGTCACGGGTGCCGGATATAGTCCACCAACGCAAGCGTATAAGCGTCCGGCTTACGATCGAGCAAACTCACGCCAATCGCCACGAGAAATCCTGCGGGCACACCGAACACACCCGAACTGATCGGCTCGATGCCAAACCATCGCGGACCCGCAAAGCCCGTAAGTTGCGTAAAGAACGGGTACGTCGAGACGATGTAATAGACGCACACGGTCAAGCCCGCAACCATGCCGGCCACCGCCCCCAACCGCGTCGTGCGCTTCCAGAACACGCCGAGCACGAGCACGGGAAAGAGACTCGAAGCCGCGAGTGAAAACGCCGCCCCCACCAGAAAAAGAATGTTGCCCGCGTTGAGCGACGCCACATACGAAGCGAACAGCGCCACGCCGAGCAGCAGGATCTTCGACATCGTCACGCGCCGCTGGCTCGACGCGTCCGGATCGACCATGTGGTAGTACACGTCGTGCGAAAGCACGTTCGAGATGGTGAGCAGCAGCCCGTCCGCAGTCGAAAGCGCCGCCGCGAGCGCGCCCGAAGCAATGAGCCCCGACATCACGTACGGCAGCCCCGCGATTTCCGGTGCAGCGAGCACGACCATGTCGGGCTGCATCTGGATATCGCTCCATCGCACCACGCCGTCGCCGTTCACATCCGCGATGCCGATGAGATACGGTTCGACACGCCGCCACTGCATGACCCAATGCGGCAGATCGTCGAAGCGCTGCCCTACCAGATGCGTGAGGATCTCGAACTTGATCAGCACCGCGAGCACGGGCACGGTCAGATAAAAGAGCGCGACGAAGAAGAGCGTCCAGCCCACCGAGCGCCGCGCCGAGGCCACCGAAGTCGTCGTGTTGTAGCGCGTGAGGATGTGCGGCAGGCTCGCCGTGCCAAGCGACAGGCACAAGAGCAGCGAGAGGAAATTGCGTTGATGAATGCGCCGCTCCGCTTCGTCGGCGGCGGGGAACGGCTCGTTCATCGGCACGGGCGGCGTGGCGCGCTCGAGCAGGTCGTCGCGCTGACGCGTCCACATCATGCGTGCGGCGTCCACGTCTCGCGGGAACGCGTTCAATTGACGCTCGAGCGAATCGATATCGCGCAGCGGACCGTTGTGGCGGCGCAGGTCCGCAAGCGACTCGACGAGGTGCGTCTTCTCCGCGACATACGACTGCGGCAGCGTGTCAAGGCGCGTCTGCCACTGCGCCGCGCCCTTGCGGTATGCGTCGCGCACGGTAGCCTCGGCACTCGCGCCGCGCACGTCGCGCTCGAGCGCTTCCACGCGCTGCATCACGTTGCCGTAGTCGGCTTGCGGCAGCCAGCCGAGGCCGTCGCGATGCGCGATCAGCGAGACCGGAATCAGGATGGCCGCAATCAGGATGATGTATTGCGCGACCTGGGTCCACGTGACGGCGCGCATGCCGCCGAGAAACGAGCACACGAGTATGCCCGCCAGCCCGCAAAAGATGCCGATGGCGAAGTCCACGCCGATGAAGCGCGTGGCGATGAGCCCAACACCCTGGATCTGCGCGACGAGGTAGACGAACGAGCAGAGGATGGTCGCGAGCACGGCGAGCGCGCGCACGAGATTGCTCGAAAAGCGCGTGCCGAGGAAGTCGGGAATCGTATAGCGCGCGAGCTTGCGCACATACGGCGCGAGCAGGAAGGCGACGAGGCAGTAGCCGCCTGTCCAGCCCATCAGATAAGCAAGCCCGTCGTAGCCGCTCGCGTAGAGCGAACCCGCGAGGCCGATGAACGACGCGGCGGAAAGCCAGTCGGCAGCCGTCGCCATGCCGTTGAAGAACGAGGGCACGCGCCGCCCGGCCACATAGTATTCGACCAGGTCGGACGTGCGCGAAAGCAGCCCGATCACCGCGTACACCGCGATCGGCACGAACAGGAATACGTAGCCGATCCACATGCCGGGGCCGGTGGAAAGCTCGATGCGCCACATCACATAGACGAAGGCGAGAAACCCGAGCGTGTACAGCGCGTAGGAGCGGATCAGCCGGTGCGCGAGCTTCATCGTTGCTGGGCCCTGCTCGCCTCGCGTATGGCGGCGTCGGCTTCGCGCGCGGCTTGCAGCACGCGGTCGGCGCGCTGCATCAGCACGATATAGATCGTGACGAGCAGCACGTACAGCAGGATCGCGCCCTGTGCGCCCAGGTAGAACGGCAGGCTAAAGCCCGCGAAACGCACGTTGGCGAGCGTGCGCGCAAAGAGCGGCGCGACGAACGAGACGAGAAAGCCGATCGTCATGAGCACGGCGATCAGCGCGACGTTGAAGCGCCAGTAGCGCCGATGCGCATGCGCCATCGCCTCGCTCACCGGGGGCGGCTCAGGCAAGGGATTGAGATTGTTCTGTGGTGTCGTGTGTGGCGCGGCCATGCGCCTGTGTAGCAAAAACGCGTATGGCCGGCAATCGGGGTCAATGCGGGGAGCAATGCGATGCGCGGCGCCAGGCAAGGCGCCGCGCGAACCTCAGCGTTTAGAGCGATTCGCCAAGCTGATCGAGAATCGCCGGGTTTTCCAGCGTGGAAACGTCCTGCGTGATCGCCTCGCCCTTCGCCAGCGAGCGCAGCAGGCGGCGCATGATCTTGCCCGAACGCGTCTTCGGCAGGTTTTCGCCGAAGCGGATGTCCTTCGGTTTCGCGATCGGGCCGATTTCCTTGCCCACCCAGGCGCGCAGATCGTTGGCGAGCTTCACGGCTTCGTCGCCTTGCGGACGCGTGGCCTTGAGCACCACGAACGCCACCACGGCTTCGCCGGTGGTGTCGTCGGGGCGGCCCACCACGGCGGCTTCGGCCACGAGCGGGTTCGCCACCAGCGCCGACTCGATCTCCATCGTGCCAAGGCGGTGCCCCGAGACGTTCAGCACGTCGTCGATACGGCCCATGATCGTGAAGTAGCCGGTGTCCTTGTCGCGCACGCTGCCGTCGCCCGCCAGATACAGCGTGCCGCCCAGTTCCTCGGGGAAGTAGCCCGACTTGTAGCGTTCCGGCTGCCCCCAGACGTTGCGGATCATCGACGGCCACGGGCGCTTGACGACGAGAATGCCGCCCTGCCCGTTCGGCACGTCCTGGCCGGTTTCGTCGACGATCGCGGCCATGATGCCTGGCAGCGGCAGCGTGCACGAGCCCGGTACGAGCGGCGTCGCGCCCGGCAGCGGCGTGATCATGTGGCCGCCCGTTTCGGTCTGCCACCACGTATCGACGATCGGGCAGCGCTTGCCGCCCACGTTTTCGTAGTACCACACCCACGCTTCGGGATTGATCGGCTCGCCTACCGTGCCGAGAATGCGCAGCGACGAAAGGTCGTAGCTCTTCGGGTGCACCTTCGCATCGGCTTCGGACATCTTGATGAGCGAGCGAATGGCGGTGGGCGCCGTGTAGAACACCGTGACCTTGTGCTTGGCGATCATGTCCCAGAAGCGGCCCGCGTTCGGGTACGTGGGCACGCCTTCGAACACCACCTGGGTCGCGCCGATCGAAAGCGGTCCATAAGCAATGTAGCTGTGGCCCGTGATCCAGCCGATGTCGGCCGTGCACCAGAACACGTCGCTCGGCTTGTAGTCGAAGGTCCACTTCATGGTTTGCGCGGCCCACAGCAAGTAGCCGCCCGTGCTGTGCTGCACGCCCTTCGGCTTGCCCGTCGAGCCCGACGTGTAGAGGATGAAGAGCGGGTGTTCCGCGCCCACCGGCACCGGAGCGCAGGTGTCGCTTTCGGCCGCCGAGACTTCGTGCATCCAGTGGTCGCGGCCTTCGTGCCAGGCGACCTTGCCACCCGTGCGCTGGTACACGATCACGCTGTGCACCGCTTCACAGCCGCCCATGGCGAGCGCTTCGTCGGCGATGTTCTTCAGCGGCAGCGCCTTGCCGCCGCGCATCTGTTCGTCGGCGGTGATGAGCGCGACCGCGCCCACGTCGACCATGCGTTCGTTGAGCGACTTCGACGAGAAGCCGCCGAACACCACCGAGTGCGTCGCGCCAATACGTGCGCAGGCCTGCATGGCGACTACGCCTTCGACCGACATCGGCATGTAAATGACCACGCGGTCGCCCTTCTTCACGCCGCGTTTCTTCAGCGCATTGGCGAAGCGCGAGACGCGCGCGAGCAGGTCCTTGTAAGTGACGTTCGTGACGGTGCCGTCGTCGGCTTCGAAGACGATCGCGACGCGCTCGCCATTGCCCGCTTCGACGTGGCGGTCGAGGCTGTTGTACGAGGCGTTGAGTTCGCCGTCTTCGAACCACGTGTAGAACGGCGCTTTCGATTCGTCGAGCACCTTCGTGAACGGCTTTTGCCAGGTCAGCGTTTCACGCGCGAGGCGCGCCCAGAAGCCTTCGTAATCGCGTTCGGCTTCGGCGCACAGCGCCTTGTAGGCGTCCATGCCGGACACCGTGGCGCCAGCCACCGTTTGCTCGGAAGGCGCAAAGACGCGGCGTTCCTGAAGAACCGATTCAATCGCAGACATCGACAACCCCTTGGTGAAGATGAAACGTCAAACTCGTGGACACGCATGAGCATCTTCAATGCCCCTGCGCGCCGTCTCCGTGCGCCGCCGCCCATACGGGCGCGGCGCTATTGGCTTGCGCTGCAAGCCGCCATTGTGGCATTGCAGCATGCATGGGGGCGCGCTTCTGAGCACGACTCGCAGCACGAACGTGCGGCAATACGATCTGCGCAAACCACCCATGCCGGCAAGATTAAGCGTAGCAACTTACCACCCACTTACGCGCGCACATGCAGGCATTGCAAGTCGCGCGCCATGGCACGCAAGTAAGCAGACATTTAGAATGCTAACTGAACTGCGCACCCGGATTCCAGCTTGAATCGCTATTACATGTTTCTCATTGCCTCGATGCTGCTCGTGGGCAGCAACGTCGGCATCGGCAAGTCAATCGTCGCCTTCATTCCTGTTCCACTCTTTGCGTTGCTGCGCTTCGTGGTCGCCCTTGCGGTGCTCGGCCCGCTGCTGCGCCGCTCCAAAATGCAACAGGTGAAGCGCGGCGAATGGGTCAATCTGTTCCTCCAGGCGCTCTTTGGGACATTCGGGTTTACGCTGCTGATGCTCGGCGGCGTGCATCGCACGAGCGCGGTCGCGGCCGGCGTCATCACGAGCACGATTCCCGCCGTGGTCGCCCTCTTCTCGTGGCTCTTCCTGCGCGAGCGCCCCGATGCGCGCGCGCTCGCCTCCATCGCGCTCGCCATTGCCGGCATCGCCGTCATCAATCTCGCACACGTGGGCGGCGGCGATACCGGCGCAAGCTCGTTCGTCGGCAACCTGATGGTGCTCGGCGCGGTGTGCTGCGAATCGCTCTATGTGATCCTGTCGCGCCGGCTCACCCAAACGCTCGCGCCACTCGACATCTGCGCATACACACACTTGTTCGGCTTTCTGCTGATGCTGCCCGTGGGACTGCCCGGCGCACTGTCGTTCGATTTTTCTGCCGTGCCCGCAGGCATCTGGTGGCTCGCGCTCTGGTACGGTCTTTCGGCGAGCGTGTTCTCGTTCTGTCTCTGGATGATGGGCATTCGCCACGTGCCGGGCAGTATCGCAGGCGTGTTTACCGCCGTGCTGCCGGTGGCGGCCGCTCTCTATGGCATCACGTTCCTTGGCGAGCGCCCCACCCCCGCGCACGGCATTGCGCTCGCCTGCGTGGTAGCCGGCATCGGGCTCGCGAGCCTCAAGGCGAAGCGCCTGCCGACCGTGGTCTCATGAGCGCCGCGTAATCAGGTTGAAAGCATCACAGCGGGAGCGGGCCTGTCGGAATCCCGGCGGGCCCTTCCTGCGACGCTGTACAATAGCGCCCGCCCGGCCCCTCGCGCGCGCCTTCTGGCCCCAACCAGACGACACCGCCCCTGTGGCCCCGCCCGATTTCGCCACCGTGATTGCCCATGTCCGCCGCACGCCCCCAGCCGCCTTCCGCCGCCGCACCGGGTAAAGCCCGTCGCCGCATGCGTCCGCTGCCCAGCATCATCTTCATGAGCCGCTGGCTGCAGGTGCCGCTCTATCTGGGTCTGATCGTCGCGCAAGCCGTTTACTGCGTGCTGTTCCTCAAGGAGGTCTGGCACCTCGTGAGCCACGCCACCACGCTCGACGAAACCAGCATCATGCTGGCCGTGCTCGGCCTGATCGACGTGGTGATGATCTCGAACCTGCTCATCATGGTGATCGTGGGCGGCTACGAGACCTTCGTCTCGCGCCTGAATCTCGAAGGCCATCCCGACGAGCCCGAATGGCTCGACCACGTGAACGCCGGCGTGCTGAAGGTCAAGCTCGCCATGGCGCTCATCAGCATTTCGTCGATCCACCTGCTCAAGACCTTCATCAATCCCGACGCCGCTTCGTCGCATACGGTGATGTGGCAGGTGATCATCCACGTGGCGTTCCTCGCTTCCGCGCTCGTCATGGCGTGGATCGACCGCATCACCACGCATACGCACCCCGAACACTATCAGGAGCTCGCCGCGCGCCATCCGGTGCCAGGCGGGCATGCGCTCGCGCGTCAGGCGGTTCCCGAAACCGCCGACGCAGACTGAACCGCGCACGCTGTACATAAATTCAAAACACCCGTCCCCACAGAAGCTAGCCATGACCGTCATCAAACAGGAAGACCTCATCCAGAGCATTGCGGATTCGCTGCAATACATCAGCTACTACCATCCGCAGGACTACATCGAGGCACTCGGCCGCGCGTACGAGCTCGAAGAGAGCCCGGCCGCAAAGGACGCGATCGCGCAGATCCTCACGAACAGCCGCATGTGCGCCGAAGGCCGCCGCCCGATCTGCCAGGACACCGGCATCGTCACGATTTTCGTGAAGGTCGGCATGGACGTGCGTTGGGACGGCGCCACGATGGGCGTGACCGACATGATCAACGAAGGCGTGCGCCGCGGTTACCTGAACCCGGACAACGTGCTGCGCGCCTCGATCGTGAGCCCGCCCGAAGGCGGCCGCAAGAACACGAAGGACAACACGCCGGCCGTGATCCACTACGAGATCGTGCCGGGTGACAAGGTCGACGTGCAGGTGGCGGCCAAGGGCGGCGGCTCGGAGAACAAGTCGAAGTTCGTCATGCTCAACCCGTCCGACTCGATCGTGGACTGGGTGCTCAAGACCGTGCCGACGATGGGCGCGGGCTGGTGCCCGCCGGGCATGCTCGGCATCGGCATCGGCGGCACCGCTGAAAAGGCGATGCTGATGGCCAAGGAATCGTTGATGGAGTCCATCGACATCCAGGACATCATCAAGCGCGGTCCGAAGGACTGGATCGAAGAGCTGCGCGTCGAACTGCACGAGAAGGTCAACGCGCTCGGCATCGGCGCGCAGGGTCTGGGCGGCCTCGCCACCGTGCTCGACGTGAAGATTCACGCGGCTCCCACGCACGCCGCTTCGAAGCCCGTCGCAATGATCCCGAACTGCGCCGCCACGCGCCACGCGCACTTCGTGCTCGACGGCTCGGGCCCGGCCAAGCTCGAAGCGCCCTCGCTCGACGCGTGGCCGAAGGTCAACTGGGAACCGAACACGGAAACGAGCAAGCGCGTTGACCTCAACACGCTCACGCCGGAAGAAGTCGCTTCGTGGAAGCCGGGCCAGACGCTGCTGCTCTCGGGCAAGATGCTCACGGGCCGCGACGCCGCGCACAAGCGCATCGCCGACATGCTCGCGAAGGGCGAGAAGCTGCCGGTGGACTTCAAGAACCGCGTGATCTACTACGTTGGCCCGGTCGATCCGGTGCGCGACGAAGTGGTCGGCCCGGCAGGCCCCACCACGGCCACCCGCATGGACAAGTTCACCGAACTGATGCTCTCGCAAACGGGCCTCATCTCGATGGTCGGCAAGGCCGAGCGCGGCCCGGTCGCGATCGAGGCGATCCAGAAGCACAAGGCGGCTTACCTGATGGCGGTGGGCGGCGCGGCTTACCTAGTTTCGAAGGCGATCCGCGGCTCGAAGGTCCTCGCGTTCGAAGACCTCGGCATGGAAGCCATCTACGAGTTCGACGTGCAGGACATGCCGGTGACGGTCGCGGTCGATTCGTCGGGCACCTCGGTCCACAAGACCGGCCCCGCCGAATGGCAAGCAAAGATCGGCAAGATTCCGGTCGCCACGGTTTGATGCTCGCCTGATGCCTGTTTAAAAACCGGGGCCTCGCGCCCCGGTTTTTATTTGCGCCGCGAGAAAGCGTACTGAGATTAATTCTCAGCACACAGTAAATCGCCGATATTTACCGCAATTCAACGTAGATTCGGCCTTGGCTTTTGTGTATTGAGCGTTTATTGTTGGAAACCAGCCACCGCCCCACAAAGAAAGGAAAGACTATGCAAGGCGACAAGAAGGTCATCGAATATCTGAACGCGCAGCTCAAGAACGAGCTCACGGCTATCAATCAGTATTTTCTGCATGCCCGCATGTACAAGCACTGGGGCCTCGAGAAACTCGGCAAGCATGAATATGACGAATCGATCGGCGAAATGAAGCATGCCGACTGGCTCATCGAACGTATTTTCATGCTCGACGGTCTGCCGAACCTGCAAGACCTGCACAAGCTGCTGATTGGCGAAGAAACCAAGGAAATCATCGAGTGCGATTTGAAGCTCGAACAGATTTCGCAGTCCACCTGCAAGGAAGCCATTGTGTATTGCGAATCGGTGCGTGATTTCATTTCGCGCGAAATCTTCGTGAAGATTCTCGACGACACCGAAGAGCATATCGACTGGCTCGAAACGCAGCTCGACCTCATCGGTAAGATCGGCATCCAGAATTACCAGCAGTCGGCCATGGGTTCGGTAGAATCCTGATCGCACGCCTCGCGGCTCGCGCGCATCCGTCCGCCTTGCGGATGCGCACCCACCCTTTTGCACCCGTCTCCGTGAACCTACCGGCCTCTTCCAGCGCTGCGCCCGTCGGCATCTTCGACTCCGGTCTCGGCGGCCTTTCGGTGCTGCGCGCCGTGCGCGCGCTGCTGCCCGCGGAACGGCTCGTGTACGTCGCCGACTCGCGCTACGCGCCGTATGGCCAGCGCGACGACGACTTCATTGCCGACCGCACGCTCGCGATCTGCGAATGGCTTGTCGCGCAGGGTGCGAAGGCGCTGGTGGTGGCCTGCAACACGGCCACGGCGCAGTCCATCGCGCTCGTGCGCGAGCGGCTCTCCGTCCCGCTCGTCGGGGTGGAGCCTGGGATAAAGCCGGCGGCGCTGGTTTCGAAATCGCGCGTGGCCGGCGTGCTCGCCACCCAGGTCACGCTGCGCAGCGCACGCTTTCAGGCGCTCGTGGAACGTCACGCGGCCGACTTGCGCGTGCTGTGCCAGCCTGGCCATGGCCTCGTGGAAGCCGTGGAGCGCTGCGACATTAGCTCAGCCGAATTGCTCGCGCTGCTGCGCGCCTACGTCGAGCCCATGCTCGACGCGGGCGCCGACACGCTCGTGCTCGGCTGCACGCACTACCCGTTTCTCGACACCGCGATCCGCTCGATCGTCGGCGAACGCATGACGCTCGTCGACACGAGCGTCGCCATCGCGCGCCAACTGGAACGCGTGCTCGACCAGCACGGCCTGCGCGCGGGCGGCGAGCCTGCAGGCGCGGGCGCCGACGACATTCGCTTCTGCTCGACGAGCGACGGCGCGCATTTGCATGAGCTGGCCGCCGCGCTGCTGGGGCTCGACGCCAATGTCGAACGCGTGGTCATCCCCTCGCGCCGCACGCGGGAACTCGAAGCGAACGCGGCCTGACGCGCCGGCGCTACACCAGGCGCAATTCCAGAGTTTGCGATTCGCGTTTCGCAGGGTGTTCTCGTTTCAACCCCGTTTCTGCGCGCCTGACTCACCGCCCGCGTACCATCTGGCTCCTGCCCGAAGCCCGCTAGCAAGCTCCATCGCCGCTACCCAAACCTACGGGGCCAGCGCCACGGCTGACCGCTTGCCGGCCCGTTCGGCGCCTTGGCGAGCGTCCCTCTCTCGTCCGTCATTTCCTGACCCAAAGCAAAACCCCTGCTAAGCATCCGGTTTTGTTACAAAAAATCCGTCTACCCGCTTGCCAAACCCAGCAAACATAATGATAATAATTCGCATTAACTCTCTCTATTGCGGTCCATCATGATTGTCTGCGTTTGCAAATCCGTCTCCGACCGGACGATCCGCGCCTCCATCGAGGAAGGCATGGATTCTTTCGACGAGCTGCAGTTCGAGCTCGGCGTCGCGACCTGCTGCGGCAAGTGCGAAGAATCCGTTCGTGACGTGATGGCGCAAAGCGGTGTTTGCGCGAGCCGCTGCGGGATGACGCATCCGGTCGCCCCCGCCGTAGTCCCTCATGCGGTTCCGCTCACGTTTTACGAGCGCAAGGCTGCCTGAAGCCATGGCGCGCATCCAGCCACCGATGCGCGCCCGCCCCGTCCGCCCGCTTAGCCAAAGGCGCCTCGCGTGCCAGGCGCCGCGGACGTCAAATCGCCGCCGACAGCAAGCCCGTCTCCCGACCAGCCAGCTACCGCTCGTGACCCTCAAAGGAGGTCGTGATGGAATTGCTGATCGGATTCGTAACGACGCTGTGCATCTCGCTGTTGATCTTTCGCAAATAAAGCTGCCCGACACGACGCGCCGGTTCGCCTGCGCGCCGCTGTCCGCATGGCAGCCACGCTAAACATGCAGGCTTTCCAAACCACCGCTGGCACGCTGCCGTCTTCCACTGTTCACGTCAATCGCCGTGTCGTCACGGCGAGCGCGATCGTGGTCGCGCTGCATGCCGCGCTCATCGGCGTCGTGCTGATGAAGCGCGAACCCGTGACGCCCGTCGCACTCCAGTCGCAAACGATGACGGCCGAACTGCTCAAGCCCGAGCCGGTCGCCGCCCCCGCTGCGATTCAGTCCACGCCCACGCCGCCACCGCCCAAGCCGGTCCCGCACGTGACGCGCGAAAAGCCGAAGGTGCAGCCCAAGCCCAAGCCGACTCCGCTGCCCGTGGCCGAAGCGCCCTCGCAGCACGCGATCGAGTCGGCCGCGCCTAGCGCGCCAACGCCGCCGGCTCCCACGCCGCCCGCGCCCGCACCGCAAGCCGCCGCGGCCACCGACGCCAAGCCGACCATGGCGCTTTCGGCGCCCAAGAACGTATCGCACCTCGACTGCCGCATCGTGCAGCCCGACTATCCGACGCTCTCGCGCCGGCGCGGCGAAACGGGCACGGCCTTCGTGCACTTCGTCGTGGGCCTCACCGGCAAGATCGAGAACATCGAGTTGAAGAAGTCGAGCGGCTCCGCCCGCCTCGACGACGCCGCGCTCGACGCGATGCGCCAAAGCTCGTGCAAGCCGTACCTGGAAAACGGCGAAGCCGTGCGCGCGGCCTACACGCAACCCTTCGAGTTCAGCCTGAACGATTGACCGGCTGAAGTCACACGCTTTCATGAATTGAATAAAGAGGACTAACAATGCAGAACTACGGTATCGCCCACGTCTGGGCGCAAGGGGATTTCGTGACGCGCGGCATCGCGCTCGCGCTGTTGATCATGTCGGTGCTGTCGTGGTGCGTGATCGTCGTGAAGGGCTGGAACGTCGCGCGACTCAAGCGCCTCACGAAGAACGCCGAGCAGCAGTTCTGGCACTCGGACGATCTCGCCGACGGCGTGAAGAAACTCGGCAGCGGCTCGCCTGAAGACAACCCGTTCCTCGCGCTCGCGCTGTCGGGCCAGGAAGCCGCCGATCATCATCACCAGACGCAGCCGCATCTGCACGACCGCATGGACGTGTCGGACTGGGTCACGCGCTGCCTTAAGGACACCATGGACGAGTCGGTCGCGAAGATGCAAAGCGGCCTCGCCATTCTTGCCTCGATCGGCAGCACGGCGCCGTTCGTCGGCCTGTTTGGCACGGTGTGGGGCATCTATCACGCACTGCTTACGATTGGCGCAACGGGCCAAACCTCGATCGACGCCGTGGCCGGCCCGGTGGGTGAAGCGCTCATCATGACCGCGTTCGGCCTGTTCGTCGCCATTCCCGCCGTGCTGGGCTACAACGCCCTCACCCGCGCCAACAAGGCAATCGTCTCGAAGCTCAACCGCTTCGCGCACGGCCTGCATGCCTTCTTCGTGACGGGCGCGCGCCTCTCCTCGACGGCCCGTGGCCAGTCGAAGGAAGGCAACACGGGCAACCTGCGTGTTGCTGCGCGCAGCCATTAAAGAGCGGAGGCAAGCATCATGGCGATGAGCCCCTTTGCCAGCGACGACGACGATGGCCTGATGAACGAAATCAACATGACGCCGCTCGTCGACGTCATGTTGGTTCTCCTGATCGTTTTCATGGTGACGATTCCCGTGATTCGTCACGCCGTGAAGATCGACCTGCCGCACGCGAGCAGCCAGAAGGAAGACACGAAGCCCGCGCAGATCAATATCTCGATTGAAGCGGACGGCACGGTGCTGTGGGACGGCACGCAAGTGGACGACGCAGCGCTGAACCAGAAGATCGCGGCCGCGGCGCAAACCACGCCGCAGCCGGAACTGCATTTGAACGCGGACCGCAAGGTGCAATACGAACGCGTTGCACAGGTCATGTCTGCGGCGCAGAGCGGCGGCCTCACGAAGCTTGGCTTCGTCACCGACCCGGCGCATCACTGAGCGGTTCGCTGCGTGCGTGATTGCGCGCAGCACGCTTAATTCAGCGGTACAAAGTAAAAGGCCTTCATCGTCAGATGAAGGCCTTTTTTCGTGCGCACGCGGCGCATTCGGGCGGTGGCGGCGACTCCCCGACAATCGATCGGTTCACACCGGCACATGCGACTGCCGTGGGCAACACGGACTGCGCTTTCGGCCCTGAAGGCCCACTATGATAGCGGCCATCAATTCCCGCTCAAGACCGGTGCTTGGCGAGAAGGACTTCAATATATTCCTCTCGCTTCACGCCTACAAGAGTTAGGCCATTGAATGTAGCGATGGCTGGTCACGCTTGAATGCCTAAAAACAAATGGCGCTATACGTAATGCACGAATGCACTGCGCAGCAAGCCAAGCTTCATACAAGCGCACGCGCGTGCACGTTCGCAAAGCTTCATGCCGTTTCGATCTTGCTGGCGCTCTTTGTGCGTGGCAGCCCAACCTGCGCGCTCGGTGTGCTCTGCCCTTCTGCCTTCGCTGCAAGCGCGGCAACGTCGCTTCTGAGCGGACACTCCTGCTGCAAGCTCTTATCGGCATCGAGCACTTCCACGAGGTAATCGACGAAGGCGCGCACGGCGGGAACCATACCCTGACGCGAGAGGAATACCGCATAGAGTTGCGGCACCGGCAACGTCCAGCCCGGCATCACGGGCGAGAGCTTGCCCGTGCGCAGCGCGGCGCCATACATCATCTCCGGCAATGCAGCGATGCCAAGGCCTTGCAAGGCGGCCTCACGGATCGTCGTGAGATCCGCGGTGATGAGGCGCGGCTCGTGTTCGTGTGAATGACGCGTGCCATCGGGTGCGATGAGCTGGAACACGTGGCGTCCGTCGCCCGTGGGTGTATCGAGCGTTTCGAAGCGCGAAAGGTCCTCGGGGGTGAGCGGCGGCGCGTTCTGCGAGAGCAGGCTCGGCGCACCCACCAGCATCTGCTCGGTGCGCCACAACGGCCGCACCACGATATTGGCGTTCTGCGGCGGCTCCGAGCGCACGCGCAACGCGATATCCACGGAATCTTCGAACAGGTCGATCACGCGGTTCGTCACGCGCATCACCACCCGCACCTCGGGGTAGCGATGCATGAATTCCGGAATCACCTGCGAAAAGATGGTCTGCGAAAGCGTGACGGGCACACTCACGCGCACCGTGCCGCGCGGCGACGAGCGCAGCGACTGAACGACGTTCACCGCGGCCTGCGCCTCGGCGAGCATCGCACGGCAATGCTCGTAGAAGAGTTCGCCCGCCTCCGTGAGCGCGAGCTTGCGCGTGGAGCGCTGCAACAGGCGCACGCCGAGCGAGGCCTCGAGTTCGCTCACCCGCCGCGACAGACGCGACTTCGAGATGCCGAGCACGCGTTCGGCAGCGGAAAAGCCGCCATGCTCGATCACCTGCGAGAAGTACATCAGGTCGTTGAGGTTATGCGAATCGATTTTCATGTCGTCGTTCCAGCGATGGGACAATCCATTGCGATGAGGCCGTAAAACAGGCCAAATTGGGTACCTATAATAGCGGTTTGTTTCGCATATAACGCAATTCCCACAATTCGAGGTGAGATCCATGACCACGACCCGCACGATCGAACGCGTTTATCCCGCAGTTCGCACCACCGAGGGTGGCGGATTCATCGTCCATCGGCCGTTCCCGACCCGCCAGTTGATGGACTTCGATCCGTTCCTGCTGCTCGACGAGATGGGCCCCGTCGATTACGCGCCCGGCGAGGCCAAGGGCGCGCCCGACCACCCGCACCGCGGCTTCGAAACCGTCACTTACATGGTCGAAGGCCGCTTCGGCCATAAGGACTCGGCGGGCCACTCGGGCACGCTGCGCCCCGGCGACGTGCAATGGATGACGGCTGGCGCAGGCGTGATCCACAGCGAAATGCCCGACCCCGAATTCACGCGCACGGGCGGCCGCATGCATGGCCTGCAGCTGTGGGTGAACCTGCCCGCGCGCGACAAGATGATGGCGCCGCGCTACCAGGAACTGCCCACGGAGCAAATTCCGGTGGGCCGCTCGAAGGACGGCAAGGTCTCGGTGAAGGTCATTGCCGGCGAAGCGCTCGGTGCAAAGGCCGCAATCGAAACGCGCACGCCGATTCTCTACCAGCACTTCACGCTCGCGCCCGGCGCGCGCGTGGAGCAGCCGGTGCCGAGCGAATATCGCGTGTTTGCATACGGGCTCTCGGGCACGGGTCTGTACGGCCCCGAGTCGCAAGCCATCGATGCCCAGCAGATGGTGACCTTCGCGAGCGACGGCGACACCGTCACGATCGCCGCTCCGGCCGACGCGAGCGCGCCGCTCGAGGTGCTGCTGATCGGCGGCGTGCCGCTGAACGAACCGGTCGTGCGCTACGGCCCGTTCGTCATGAACACGGAGCAGGAGATCCGCCAGGCGGTGCTCGACTATCAGGCCGGGCGCATGGGACGCATCGCTCACTGAAACCGGGGCGAGCGCCGCAGCGGGTTCTGTCGCATCGCCACAGGCACGCCCGCTTTCCGTCACAATAAGGTTTCCGGAGCGCGCACCGCTGGTCGCGCGCCCGTCCCTCTTTAACCGTCCCGCCCGCGAGGAGCGCATGGCCGAACCCGCAGTCACCGCACACATTGGCTCGACGAACTATCAGGTCCAGTTCGACGACGGCACCCACACCTGGATCGCGGACGAACCCGCCTCGCTCGGCGGCGGCGACCGCGGACCGTCGCCCTTCTCGCTCTTGCTCTCGAGCCTTGGCGCCTGCACTTCCATCACGCTGAAGATGTACGCGCAGCGCAAGGAGTGGCCGCTCGAAGGCGTACGCGTGAAGCTCACGATGGAAACCGGCAGCGAAGGCACCAGGATCGACCGCCAGATCGCGCTCGAAGGCGCACTCACCGAAGAGCAGCGCGAGCGCCTGCTGCAGATCGCCAACGCCTGCCCGGTCCACAAGGTGCTCACGAACACGATCGTGATCCGCACGGGCCTCGTCGTCGCTTGAGCGTCGGCGCAAGGACACAAACACAGGAAGGCGCCGCCTTGAATTTCGAACACCTCATCCAGATCAACGATCCGCTGAACCCGCTCGTCGAGGCCATGACGCGCGAGCAGCTGTGGGAAGGGCTGGTGCTGCGCGCCGAGCAGCCGCAGCTCTTCGTGATCGGGCTCGACAGCTGCACGATCCTCTCGCGCACCGAGAGCACGATGGAGCGCGAGCTGCACTACGGCCACGCCACGGTGCGCGACCGCGTCACGCTCACACCCAACGAGAGCGTGCGCTACGACATCATGGCAACGCCCGAGTACGTGGGCGGCTCGCTCACGATGACGATCGAGCAGCCCGATCCGCTGCAGCTCTTTCTGCGCTTCGAGTACCGCACGACGCTGCCGACCGCCGACACCGAGGACGATCGCCAGACCTCCGAGATCGTGAAATCGGCCTATCGCGAGTCGGATATCGACACCGTGCGGCTCATCCGCCAGTTCGTGCAAGGCGACGGCAACGCGCCGAACGCGCTGCACTGAAGGCCCCCGGCGTTTGTCAAACCGCCTTGCGCGGGATGGCAAACGCCGATTCATGACGCAACGCCCGCTTCGGCTCAGGCTATCGGCGTTCGATTTCGATGAATATCTCGTAGTTGTAAATGTGAACGATTATCATTTAGAATCATTCCATCGAATCGAGACAAAGACGTCACGTTCATGACCGAACTGAACCGCACCTCCACGCTAAGCTTGCGCCGCAACGGCAGCTCGGCACTGACCAGCGCACGGCCCAAACCTGCCGTCGCTCAGCCGAAGCCGCGCAAGATCGCCGAAACGGCGGCCGCCGCGCCAGGCGACGAGCGCAAGCTGGATAGCGCGGCGCTGCTGCAAGGCCGCAGCCATGTGAGCATCATGCACAACGGCGAGACGTATCAGCTGCGGGCCACCCGGCTCGGCAAGCTGATCCTGACGAAATAGGAAACCGCGAGGTTTCAACCGGGTATTGTGGGGACCGCCTCCTCTGAGAGGCGTTGGGGCATTAGCCAGCAACGACGGCTTGCACGCGAGATCTAGACCCCTTCGTGCAGACATCCTTCAAGCTTCAAGCCAGCCGTCGAAGCAAGCCACGCCATTTTTTTGTTCTCACACCTGTGTCGATCCGGAGTTGGCGCTTCAGCGCTTACTCCGGCCCCATGCAAAGCACGGAGTGGCGCGCGAAGCGTGAGCCGCCCGAGGCTATGCACCCCGAGCAAAAGCCGCGGCACGGTCCGCGGCTTTTGTTTTTTTGTGGCGCCGCTACGCGCGGCGATGGATGCGCTTACTCGACCCCAAGCGCCACAATGCCGGCACGCGCAATAGCCGCATCCTGATCGGACTTCACGCCCGACACCCCTACCGCGCCAATGACATCGCCGTTCACGATCACGGGCACGCCGCCTTCCAGCATGCCGGTGAGCGGCGCGCTGAGAAACGCCGTGCGGCCCTGCTTGATGACGTCCTCGTAGACCTTGCTCTCGCGGCGCCCTAGCGCGGCGGTGCGGGCCTTGGCTACGGCGATCTCCGAGGTAATGGGCGAGGCGGCGTCGAGCCGGCGTAGATACAGCAGATGGCCGCCATCATCGACGATGGCAATCGTCACGATCCATTCATTCGCGCGGGCGTGCGCAACGGCTGCGTCGGCTACCCGGATCACGTCTTCGTCGGTCAGTACTGCTCGCGTTCGCATGCGTCTCTCCGAAGAGTCAAAAACCGGGTTTGGCAAGATAGCCAACCCGGTCTTTGAGAGTAACCCAGACTTGTGCCGCGACGCGCTGATGCCTCGTATGTCGGCTATATCAGCGGCAGACGAAGAAACGTCAGCGCACCCAGCCCCAGAACATGAGCCACCACGCGCTGTCCACCACGGCGAGCGCGAGCGCGAAGCCCGCGAACGCCAGCGCGCGCTGCCAGAACCGCGAGCTGTAGCGGCCCGTCACACGCCAGGCGAGCCAGGCGCTCCAGAGATTCGTGATGACGAGAATCGCAATGCGCACCTCGGCGGCCCAGTCTAGCGGCACGTGCTCGGCGCGCAGAAGCGAGAGCGTCGTGGCCGAGAGGCCGAGGAACACGCCCGCGCCCGCCAGAGGAATCAGCGACTGCGCGAAGTGATGTAGGCGCCGCATCTCGAAACGTCCGAGCACGGCCGTCGAGCCCGCGAGAATCACGAGCAGCGCCGTGCCATACACGAGCGCCGTGGCGACGATATAGCCGACGATCATCGTGCCGTCGAGCCACGAGAACACGTCGTTCTGCTCCGGGTAATGCGTGAGCAGGAACCACGGCGCGTTCGTGTCGAGCGGCCATGTGATGTCGCGGTCGATGAGCCAGCCGGCGAGCCATTGCTTGATGCCGATAAACCACGGCGAGCCCGTCCAGTGGAACGCGCCGATCGCCACACCGAGCAGGCCGTAGAGAATCAGCGCGGTGTCCCACGGGTTCGCCTGGCTGTCGCCCAACTCGACCACTTCTTCCCCGGGCGAGCGCCACGAGAGCGCAATGGCGTCGCGATGGCCGCTGCAGCGTCCGCACATGTGGCACTGCGCGGCGCCCTTCATGTTGCGCAGCGGCACGAGCGGCGCGCAGTTCACGGGAATCACGCGATGCCCGCCGTGCTCGCCGTGCGTGTAGGAGTTGCGCCAGGCGTCTTCGTCGACCTTGAAGCGAAACGGCGCGAGACGCGCGAGAAGCGCAAAAACCCCGTTCACGGGGCAAAGATACTTGCACCAGACGCGCTTCTCGCGCCCGTACAGAAAACCGATCACCATCGCGCCGAGCGTCGAGCCGCCCAGCACCAGCAGCACCGCCTTCGGGTACTGGTAGACGCTCACCATCTGACCGTAGATCGTGGTGAGGCCAAAGGCCACGAAAGGCCAGCCGCCCCAGCGCATCCAGCGCGGAATCGCGCGGCCGCGCCCGAACTTGCTGGCGAACTCGGTGAGCGCGCCTTCGGGGCAGAGCACGCCGCACCACACGCGGCCGAGCATCACCATCGAGAGCAGCACGAACGGCCACCAGATGCCCCAGAACACGAACTGCGCCGCGAGCGTGAGGTTGTTCCACAGGTGCGCCGTGTCGCCGGGCAGCGGCATTGCCGCCGGCACGAGAATCAGGAATGCGTAGACGGCGACGACGACCCACTGCACGGCGCGGATCGCCGCGCCGTGACGTTGCATCCACTGACCCGCCTGGGCGAGCTTGCCAAGGCGACCCGTTGCCTTTGCCGGGCGAGCGGATGCACAACTCATGCTGCCTTCCTCTTCGCGACCACGCCCGCGCGGCCGGTGGCGCGCCGCACGAGGAACCACACCACGAGCCAGTACACGGCGTAGGCGATCAGGTTCATGAGCGCCGGATGCGCGCGGTAGCCCGTGAGCGTCGCGACGAGCGAGCCGAAGGTGCTCGAGTCATCGAGGATTGCCGAGGAGTTCCACACCTGGTCGACGATGGTCGGCAGGATTTCCTTGTCGATCAGCTTGTCCACGCCGGTCTGGAACAGGCCCGCGCCGAGGAACAGCAGCATGATCTCGGTGATGCGGAAGAAGTGCCGCCACGAGAAGATCTTGCCGCCCAGCTGAAGCAGATAGAACGTGAGGAACGCCAGCGCGAGGCCGATCAGCACCGCGAGATACTGGCTCGCGTCCACATGGCCCGACTGACCGAAGCCGAGGCCGTAGAGAAAGATCACCGTCTCGCTGCCTTCACGCGCGATGGCCAGCGCGACGAGAATCGTCACGCCCCACCAGTTCGCGTCGCGCGTGCTCTTTTCCAGCGACTCTTCCATCTCGCGCTTGAGCGTGCGGCCGTGGCGTTTCATCCACAGCACCATCTGCACGATCAGCACGCACGCCACCAGCACCATGCCGGTCTGGAAGTAGTCCTGCGCGTCGCCCGACAGCACTTCGGTGAAGCCGACCAGCGCCGCGCCGAGCGCGACGGCGGCAACGATGCCGAGCGCCACTCCGCCCCACAGGTACGGCACGCCGCGCCGCGCGTCGGCGTCGCCGTTTTTCAGCCACGCATAAAGAATCCCGACGACGAGCAGCGCTTCGACGCTCTCCCGCCACACGATGAACATCACCTGACCCATTCAACACCTCCTGCTACCGGCGCTACACGCCAGCGGCCTTACTTCGCTACGCTTATTTCGCGACGATCACGCCCTGCGCCTGCTGGTGGAAATCGTCGAAGAACTTGTACTCGCCCGGATCGAGCGGCGCGATCACAACGAACGAATCCGCGCCGGGCGCCAGCACCTTTTCCTTGCGCAACTGAACGCTCTCGAACTCCGCGGCGCCCTTGCCCGTATTGCGCACCTCGATCTTGATGCGCTTACCCGCCGGCACTTCGATGCGCGCGGGGTTGAGCTTACCGTCGTTCATTTCGAGCTTGAACGTGGGCAGATCTTCGGCGTGCGCGATCGTGGCCACGCCCGCGAGCGACACCGCAAAAGACGCGCTGAGCGCGAGTGCCGCAAACTTCCGCTTTCCAGTCATGGGTTTTACCTGCTCCTTGCTGCCATTCATGCGGCGGCGCTGGACGCGATGCGCGCCGCCGCTCGCACTGCCGGGTGACACTAACTACGACTTAGTAACCGCCCTTCTTGCCGATGCCCGCGAACGGGAAATCGTATTCCAGCGTGATCGGCTTGAACCACGGGCCCACGCCCGTTTCCTTGTCGACGTGACGGCCGAACGCCATGTGGCCCGTCTGCATCGGCGCCTCGACGATCAGCTTGAGGTGGTACTTGCCGGGACCGGCGAGCTTCACGTTGTCGCCGTAGTGCGGGCCGTCGTTGGCGACCATCGGCATCAGGTCGCCCTTTTGCACGTAGCTCGAACCCGGCTTGGTGAGTTCGTAGTGAACCTGCAGATACGGCATCCAGTCGCCTTCGGCGAAGCCGGTCGGGTTGTTCTTGACCGCGTGGATGTCCGATTCGAGGTGAATGTCGGAATCCGAGGCCTTGCGCATCATGCCTTCCGGCTCCATGGTGATCGGCTGCAGATAGACCGCGCCGATTTCCATGCCGCCCTGGATTGCCTGCTTGCCGATCGGGTATTCAGCCGCATTGGCCGCAAACGCCGCCGTGGCGGCCGCGATGACGGCAGTGCCGCGCAAGAGAGAGTGAATCCGCATCGAAACTCCTGGTTTTTATATATGAGGGTTACATCCGACCTACGTTCGCTGCGTCCATGTAATAACGCTAATGCGAACAATTCTCAATAATGGCGAAGTTTAACACCGATGCAGATGAGGGACAAATTCGGAGGCGCGGAAAACCCAACCGCGACAGGGTTTTAGCAGCGATTTGTTAACAGGGGCTTACGGCGGCTAGCGGCCCGGTTGCAGCGTCGGGATCTGACGAAAGGCATTCGAATGGGACAGGCAGGGTGCGGCGCAAAGCCGCCCCACCCGCCTCGTGGCCCGATGCTCAGATCGGATGGTCGCCCACGTTCGCCCCGAACACGCGCTGGCGCAGCACCGCGAGCTGATCGCGCGTCTGGGCGGCCTTCTCGAATTCGAGGTTCTTCGCGTAGTCCATCATCTGCTTTTCGAGCTTCTTGATTTCCTTGGCGATCTGCTTCTCGGACATGTCCTCGAACTTCGCGCGCTCCTGCTCCTCGCGCAGCTCGGCGCGGGCTTCATCGACGTTGTACACGCCATCGATGATGTCCTTGATGCGCTTGACCACGCCGCGCGGCACGATGCCGTTCTCTTCGTTGAAGTGGATCTGCTTGGCGCGGCGGCGCTCGGTTTCGTCGATGGCCCGGCGCATCGAGTCGGTAATGCGGTCGCCGTAGAGAATGGCCTTGCCGTTCACGTTACGCGCGGCACGCCCGATTGTCTGGATCAGCGAGCGCTCGGCGCGCAGGAAGCCTTCCTTGTCGGCGTCGAGAATCGCCACGAGCGAGACCTCGGGAATGTCGAGGCCCTCTCGCAGCAGGTTGATACCCACGAGCACGTCGAAAGTGCCCAAACGCAGGTCGCGGATGATCTCCACGCGCTCGACCGTGTCGATGTCGCTATGCAGATAGCGCACCTTCACGCCGTGGTCCGAGAGAAACTCGGTGAGCTGCTCGGCCATGCGCTTGGTGAGCGTGGTGACGAGCACGCGCTCGCCGACGGCCACGCGCTCGTTGATCTCGCCGAGCACGTCGTCGACCTGCGTCGACGCGGGCCGCACCTCGATCACCGGATCGACGAGGCCCGTGGGCCGCACAACCTGTTCCGCGATCTGACCCGTCACCTTCTTCTCGTAGTCGGCGGGCGTGGCCGAGACGAACACGACCTGGCGCATCTTGCGCTCGAACTCGTTGAACTTGAGCGGCCGGTTGTCGAGCGCCGAAGGCAGCCGGAAGCCGTAATCGACGAGATTTTCCTTGCGCGCGCGGTCGCCGTTGTACATGCCGTTGAACTGGCCGATCAGCACGTGCGACTCGTCGAGGAACATCATGGCGTCGGTCGGCAGATAGTCGACGAGCGTAGGCGGCGGCTCGCCGGGCAGCGCGCCCGAAAAGTGCCGCGAGTAGTTCTCGATGCCCTTGCAGAAGCCCAGCTCCTGAAGCATTTCCAGATCGAAGCGCGTGCGCTGCTCGAGGCGCTGCGCCTCCACGAGCTTGCCTTCCGTATGGAAGAACTCGAGTCGCTCGCGCAATTCGGACTTGATGGTTTCGACGGCGCGCAGCACGGTTTCGCGCGGCGTCACGTAGTGCGATGACGGATAGACGGTAAAGCGCGGAATCTTCTGGCGCACGCGGCCCGTGAGCGGATCGAACAGCTGCAGCGTTTCCACTTCGTCGTCGAACAGTTCCACGCGCACGGCCATTTCGGCGTGTTCGGCCGGGAAGATGTCGATGGTGTCGCCGCGCACGCGGAACGTGCCGCGCTGGAAGTCCTGCTCGTTGCGCGTGTATTGCATGGCGATCAGGCGCGCGATGACGTCGCGCTGGCCGAGACGGTCGCCGTGGCGCAGCGTGAGAATCATCTGGTGGTACTCAGACGGATTGCCAATACCGTAGATCGCCGAAACGGTCGCGACGATCACCACGTCGCGCCGCTCCATCAGGCTCTTGGTGGCCGAAAGCCGCATCTGCTCGATGTGCTCGTTGATCGACGAATCCTTCTCGATGAAGAGATCGCGCTGCGGCACATAGGCTTCCGGCTGGTAGTAGTCGTAGTACGAGACGAAGTACTCGACGGCATTGCGCGGAAAGAACTCGCGGAACTCGGCGTAGAGCTGCGCGGCGAGCGTCTTGTTCGGCGCGAACACGATGGCCGGGCGGCCCAGGCGCGCGATGGTGTTCGCCATCGTGTAGGTCTTGCCCGAGCCCGTTACGCCGAGCAGCGTCTGGAACGAGAGGCCGTCCTCCACGCCTTCCACGAGCGTTTCGATGGCCGTCGGCTGGTCGCCGGCCGGCAGGTACGGCTGGTAGAGCTGGAACGGCGAGCCTTCGTACTGGACGAATTTCGACTCGTCGAGCGCGGGCGCGTCGGCGACGGTGTGGTCGGACATGGGGGGCATCCTGTGCGCGGAGCAAACAACTATTCTAGCGTCTTGCCGAATCTTGCCGATGGGCAAGCCTGGGGCGAGACGAGGCGGGGTCAGCCATACATGGGGCGCAACGGCAGTAGTGCAAGGCCCGCGCGTCGCGGCCACGGCGAACGCCCTGGCAGACGCCCAAGCGGGCGCGCGCCAGAAATCGCCCAATCGTGCCGGAAATAGCCCTGAAAGCGGCGCGGAGAATGGCAAATCCGCGGAAATCCAGCTTGAGGATTCGTTACAATAGCGAGTTCCGTGGCCGGTGCAGCATGCGGCCCAACCGATCTTCCTTCACTTTTGCCGAACGATCATGTCCCTCTTTTCCGCTGTCGAACTCGCCCCCCGCGACCCGATCCTGGGTCTGAACGAAGCCTATAACGCCGATGCGCGCGCGACCAAGGTGAACCTCGGTGTGGGCGTGTACACCAACGAAGAAGGCAAGATTCCGCTGCTGCGCGCGGTGCGCGAAGCCGAAAAGGCGCGTGTGGAAGCCGGTCTGCCGCGCGGCTATCTGCCGATCGAAGGTCTCGGCGCGTACGACGCCGCCGTGCAAAAGCTGCTGCTTGGCGACGACTCGCCGCTGATCGCAGCGGGCCGCGTCGTGACGGCGCAAGCGCTGGGCGGCACGGGGGCGCTGAAGATCGGCGCCGACTTCCTCAAGCGCGTGAACCCGAACGCCAAGGTCGCGATCAGCGACCCGAGCTGGGAAAACCACCGCGCCCTGTTCGAAAGCGCAGGTTTTGAAGTCATCGCGTATCCGTACTACGACGCGCAGACCAACGGCGTGAACTTCGAAGGCATGCTCACCGCGCTGAACGGCTACGCCGCCGGCACCGTCATCGTGCTGCACGCGTGCTGCCACAACCCGACCGGCGTCGACCTCACGGTCGACCAGTGGAAGCAGATCATCGAAGTCGTGAAGGCACGCAACCTCGTGCCGTTCCTCGACATCGCGTATCAGGGCTTCGGCGACGGCATCGCGGAAGACGGCGAAGTCGTGCGCCTGTTCGCCGCTTCGGAACTCAACGTGTTCGTTTCGTCGTCGTTCTCGAAGTCGTTCTCGCTGTACGGCGAGCGCGTGGGCGCGCTGTCGATCCTCACGAGCAGCAAGGAAGAATCGGCGCGCGTGCTCTCGCAGCTCAAGCGCGTGATCCGCACGAACTATTCCAACCCGCCGACGCACGGCGGCTCGGTGGTCGCCGCCGTGCTCGGCTCGGCCGACCTGCGCGCCATGTGGGAAGCGGAACTCGGCGAAATGCGCAACCGCATCCGCGCAATGCGCACGGGCCTCGTCGAGCGCCTCACGGCTGCCGGCGTGGACCGCGACTTCAACTTCATCAACGTGCAACGCGGCATGTTCTCGTACTCGGGCCTGACGGCTGCACAAGTCGACCGCCTGCGCGAAGAGTTCGGCATCTATGCCGTGAGCACGGGCCGCATCTGCGTGGCCGCGCTGAACACGCGCAACCTCGACGTCGTGGCAAGCGCAGTCGCACAAGTGCTGAAGTAAAGCCGTTCGTCGGCAAGATGCGCCGCTGCAACGCGGCAAGCTGATCCGATAAAAAAGGCGTCCGTTCGAAAGAACGGACGCCTTTTTCTTTGGCGAGTGACGAAAGCCGCGAATGACTCAGATGCCGTGGCCGCGCATGTCGCGATGGATATCGTGCGTGACGAAACCCGAGTCGTTATCGGGCTTGTCGAGCCAGCCCGGCTGCGCGAGCGAGGCGCGGATGTCCAGCAAACCGCTTGCCCAGTGTTCGCGCATGGTCGAGGTGCCGAACTGGTAGTCCTTGAAATGCCCCTCGTATTCCTTCTGCCGGTAGATGAGGTGGATCACGTTGTACTTCTTCGAGCACGAAAGCTCGTCTGCCAGCGCGACCCACGGATCATTGCGATGCTCGGGCGCGACGCGATCGAGCACCTCGCGCAGCACATGGCGGTAACGCTGCGAGCGCTGCAGGATGTCGGTCACGAGACGTGTGCGGCTCGAATACTGAATGTCCTTCACGCGGCCCTGAACGTCGATGAGGTTGTCGGGCACCGGCCCGCGTGCGCTCCAGAGATCGACCTGGAACGCGAGCGTGTCGCGCCGCGGCGTGGTCTGGATCACCTCGTAGAGCGGCGTGTTCGACATCAGGCCGCCGTCCCAGTAGTACTCGCCGTCGATCTCGACCGCCGCGAAGCCCGGCGGCAGCGCGCCCGAGGCGATGAAATGCTCGGGGCGCAGCTTCGTGGTCTTGTTGTCGAAATAGACGAAGTTGCCGCTGCCCACGTTGACCGCGCCCACCGACACGCGCGTTTCGCCCGAGTTGATGCGCTCGAAGTCGCACAGACGTTCCAGCGTCGCCTTGAGCGGCTTCGTGTCGTAGTAGCTGGCCGTTTCGGGAGAGCCCGACCCATGAGGCAGCGGCGGCGGAAAGCGCGGCACGAAAAAGCCCTTCTGCCCTTCCATGATCGCGCCTGCCGCCTGCATGGCCGTGAACGTCTTGCGCACGGCGGCATTCGCATTGAAGAGCGCGTGCTCGACGAAGGACGGCAACGGGAAGCTGTAGGCCGGCTGGCAGATCGTTTCCCAGAACTCGCGCAGACGCGCCACGCGATGCTCAGGCGCATTGCCCGCGATGATGGCGGTATTGAGCGCGCCAATTGAAATGCCCGCGATCCAGTTGGGCGCAATGCCGGCCTCGACGAGCCCTTCGTACACGCCCGCCTGATACGCGCCGAGCGCCCCGCCCCCCTGCAGCGTGAGCGCGATGGTTTCCCACTCCTTGGCCTGCGGGCCGCACTGGGAAACATGCGGATGCGGTGCGTTGCCGGCATGCGCGCCGGACTGTGCACCGGCATGCGCGCCGACTTCGTCGTCGACTGCGCTCGACTGGACCTGCCCTTTCTTGCGTTGCGCCATTGCCGCGCCTCCTGCGCTCGATGCCTGCGTTATTGCATGAACCAGCCGTGGCTCACCACGAAGGACTGGCCGGTGAACGCAGCGCTCGGGAACGCCGAGAGGAACAGCACGGTTTGCGCGACGTCCTCGACGGTCGTGAAAATACCGTCCACTGTGCCGCCGAGCATCACGCGCTTGACCACTTCTTCTTCGGAGATGCCGAGTTCCTTGGCCTGCTCCGGAATCTGCTTTTCCACGAGCGGCGTGCGCACGAAGCCCGGACACACCACGTGCGAGCGCACATTGTGCTTGCCGCCCTCCTTGGCGAGTACGCGCGCGAGGCCGAGCAGCGCGTGCTTGGCCGCGACATAGGCCGACTTCAGCGGCGACGCCTCGTGCGAGTGGACCGAACCCATGTAGATCACCACGCCGCCGCGGTCGTCCTTGTACATGTGCTTGAGCACCGCCTTGGTGGTGAGGAATGCGCCGTCCACGTGGATGGCCTGCATCTTCTTCCAGTCGGAAAACGCGTAGTTCTCGATCGGGTTCACGATCTGGATGCCGGCGTTCGAGATGAGGATATCCACCGGGCCGAGTTCGGCCGCGACGCGGTCGATGCCCTGGTTCACGGCGTCCTCATTGGTCACGTCCATGGCGACGCCGATGGCCTTGCCGCCTGCGCCCTTGATCTCTTCGGCCACGGCGTCCGCGCCGCTCTGGTTCAGGTCGGCGATGGCGACCGCAGCGCCTGCCTGCGCGAGCGTGAGGGCGATCTGCTTGCCAATGCCGCTGGCCGCGCCGGTAACGACTGCGACCTTGCCATCGAGTTTCGTGTTCAGTGAGAGAGACGACATCGGGCACCTCCAGGTGAGTGAACGGGACAGGATGAAACCTCGGAGCGCGCGCCGTCAAACCTGACGAATGGCTTATGCCATCCGGCCGGATGTTGCGTCGCGGCCAACCAGGCTATTGTGCATGAACCCGTCTCGTCCAAGCATCGAGCAAGACAAGCAAAAGCGATTTTCGCCGCAGTGCAAAGCGCAATGCGGCATGCCAGCCACCGCAAGGCCGTTCAGCAACAATGGCCAAGTCGTGCTAGCTTTATCGGCTCACAAGGAGGCGTTAATGAACTATCGGCGACTGGGCCGCTCAGGCCTGCAGGTAAGCGAACTGTCCATCGGCTCGTGGGTCACCTACGGAAACCAGGTCGACGCCAGGCTCGCGCGCGAATCGCTCGCGGCGGCGCGCGACGCGGGCATCAACTTCTTCGACAACGCCGAGGCTTATGCAGGCGGCAAGTCGGAAGAGCTCATGGGCCAGGCGCTCAAGGAGCTAGCGTGGCCGCGCGTGAGCTACGTGGTCTCGACCAAGTTCTACTGGGGCTTGAACGAAGCGCCCAACCAGTACCACACGCTCAACCGCAAGTACCTCATGAACGCGATCGACGGCTCGCTCAAGCGGCTGCAGCTCGAATATGTCGATCTCGTGTTCTGCCACCGTCCCGACCCGAACACGCCGGTCGAGGAAACCGTCTGGGCGATGAGCGACATGATCACGCGCGGCAAGGCGCTCTACTGGGGCACGTCGGAATGGAGCGCCGACGAAATCCGCGCCGCGTGGGAAATTGCGGAGCGTCATCACCTGCACAAGCCGGTCATGGAGCAGCCGCAGTACAACCTGTTCCATCGCACGCGCGTGGAAGACGAATACCGCCGGCTCTACGAGGACATTGGCCTCGGCCTCACCACCTGGAGCCCGCTCGCCTCGGGCCTGCTCACCGGCAAATATCGCGGCGGCGTGCCGTCGGGCAGCCGCGCGGAACTGCAGGGCTACGACTGGCTGCGCAAGAATGTTACCGACCCTGACAAGAACGAGATCGTCGGCAAGCTCGCCGAGTTCGCGAAACAGCTCGACTGCTCGGTGGGGCAGCTGGCGCTCGCGTGGATCCTGAAGAATCCGCATGTGAGCACAGTCATCACCGGGGCCTCGCGTATCGAGCAGATCGGCGAAAACATGAAGGCGCGCGACGTGGCGGAAAAGATCACGCCGGACGTCAAGGCGCAGATCGAGGCCATCGTCGGCGACGCTTACGACTAACGTCTCGCGCATGCCCGCAACGCGCGGCGCGCTCGCCGCCGTCGGATGGGCGCACGCCTGAGCGCATCCGGGAGGTTGGCGTACTGCGGGTGACTCGCGTTGCGGCTGCGCACTCGTGGTGACGTACAATACGCGGCCTCGCTGCGCGCACCGCTGCTTCGGTAGCGGTGTGCGTATGGCGCAGGCAGGCGGCGCAGCAATCGCGCCGCCGCCGTTTTCCCCGTTCTCACCGGACTTCGTGTCCCGTCCATCATGCTGAGCTACCGTCACGCCTTCCACGCCGGCAATCATGCCGATGTCCTGAAACACGCCGTCGTCGTGCAACTGCTGCATTACCTCGGCAAGAAGGACAAGGCGTACTGGTACATCGACACCCACGCGGGCGCGGGCGCCTACGCATTGCGCGAAGGCTACGCCACGAAGAACGCCGAATTCGACACGGGCATCGGCAAGCTGTGGGGCCGCAACGACCTGCCTGCGGCGCTCGCCGAGTACGTGGACGAAGTGGCGGCGCTGAACCCCGATGGCGACTTGCGCTTCTACCCGGGCTCTCCCTATCTCGCGTGGCGTCTCATGCGCGAGCAGGACCGCATGCGGCTCTTCGAATTGCACAGCACGGAAATCGACGTGCTGCGCCACCGCTTCCACGACGCGGGGCGCCGCGTGATGATCTACGCAGGCGACGGCTTCGACGGCATCAAGGCGCTCCTGCCCCCGCCGCCGCGCCGTGCGCTGGTACTGGTCGACCCGTCTTTCGAGGACAAGCGCGACTACGCGCGCACGCTGACCTGCGTCGAGGAAAGCCTCAAGCGCTTTGCGAATGGCACTTATGCGGTGTGGTATCCGCAGGTCACGCGTCCCGAGTCGCAGCGCTTTCCGGAGCAACTCAAGCGCCTGCAGGACAAGAACTGGCTGCACCTCACGCTTTCAGTGAGCAATCCGCCCGAAGACGGTTTCGGCCTTTACGGCAGCGGCATGTTCATCCTGAACCCGCCCTACACGCTCGAAGCGGCGATGAAAGAGGCGCTGCCCTGGCTCGTGAAAACGCTCGGCCAGGACGCCGGCGCACAGTTCAAGATCGAGTCGCGCGGCGACTGAGCCGCGCGAACCGCCTCACTCCGCTTGAGGCGTCACTGCCCGGCCGGCAACGGCTGGGGAAGCGGCGGCGTTTCGCGATGAGGCGGGCGTGGCGGCCGCGGCGGCGGATTCGGCCGACCGCCGCCCTGCTGCACTTCCACATACGGCGCGACGACATAGGGCTGCGACGAATCCGGCGCAAGACCCGCCGGCTGCGCCGCCTGCACCATCGGTTCGTGCGAGAGCGGCGCGTTTTGCAGAACGATGCCCGGTTGACCGTCGCTAATCCCTCTTTGCGTATCCAGAATCAGCGGCTGCCCCGCATGCACGCTGGCGCTGGCGCACGCCATGACGACGGCGATCAGCCCCGCACGCGCAACAGAAAAACGCCGCGGCGCGCGGCGCGGCGACACCAATGTGCGATGGGAAATGCGGTCTTGCACCATGAATGGCCCCCGGAGAGATAGCGACACCATTGCTATGACGGCTTGTCGCAAAAAAGACTTTACCTTACCGCGGTGGGAAGGCTCAGACTCTGCTCCATCGGTGGCGCAGAAATGACAAAGCCCCGCCAATGCGGGGCTTGAAACTGTGCTGCTCTCACCGGGTCGACACCCGGTCAGTGGCCTGCAGCGCCGGCTTACAGCGAGCTGTAGCCGTTCGACTCGATCGAACGAATGCGCTGTTCGAGCTGGACGATATCGGCCGACGATGCGAGATACGCTTCGCGGCGACGACGTTCAGCAGTTTCAAACCAGTTGCTCAGCTTTTCAAGAAGGAATGCAAACATGATGGTGTGCTCCAAGGATTCGGTTCGGCGATCCCCGGTGAATTCGCATCAGGGATAACCCTCATTAGGGATAACCCGCATTATAACGGTTGCACCGAACTTTGCTAGTGAATTGCCCGAATACCGTGCATTCCATTTTGGAATGATGGTGGGATACGAATCGGCAACATCATGTTTTATCGACACATTTTTCAGCATTTTCGCAGGCGATTGTCAGCAATCGCGCGCAAACGCACCAACATTGTGCAATTAGTCAGTGCGGTTGCGGCAATTTGCCCATGGCGGTTGCACCTGCGCTCAGTGCGCGTGGCCGGGCTCGTGGCAGTCCGTCGCGGCAGTGTCGGCAAGCCGTTCGATGATCGGGCAATCGGGGCGGTCGTTGCCCTGGCAGTGCGAAGCCAGATGGGCGAGCGTGTCGCGCATCTGGGTCAGTTCGGCGATCCGCTGGTCGAGTTCGGCGACATGTTCGAGCGCGATCGACTTGACCTCGGCGCTCGCGCGCGAGCGGTCGTGCCAGAGCGCCAGCAGGCGCCGAATGTCGTCCACCAGAAAGCCGAGCCGGCGCGCCTGACGGATGAAGCGCAGCGAATGCACCTCCTGCGCACCATAGACCCGGTAGCCGGACTCCGTACGCCCTTTGGGCGCCAGCAGCCCGACACTTTCGTAGTAGCGAATCATTTTCGCCGTGACGCCCGATTCGCGCGCCGCTTCGCCGATGTTCACGCCGTTCTCCCGCTGTCTGGTCAAGGGTTGATCAATGGTTCGATCGTACACCTTCCCATGATGGGAAGGTCCAGCGCGACAAGCGGCCCCGGCTGGCATAATCCGCCGGCGGCCTCATATCGAGTAGTAACTAGCCTCAATCTCTGAAAAAGGAACACACGATGATCCAGTTCAACGTCGAAGGCATGAGCTGCCAGCACTGCGTAGGCGCCGTCACACGCGCGATCCACGAACACGACGCGCAAGCCAAAGTCGAGATCGATCTGGCCGCCGGCCGCGTGAAGGTCGAATCGAGCCAGAGCGCCGAAGTCCTGAAGTCGGCGATCGACGAAGCCGGCTACACCGTGGTCGGCACGGCCAGCGTCTGACAGGCCGCGCCATGTTCAAGGTTGCCGTGATCGGCGCGTCCGGCCTGCTAGGTCGCGCCATCGTCCGCGAACTCGCCGCGCAAACGCCCTGGCAGGTCGTGCCGACCGCGTTCCGCCATGGCGGCCCGCAGCAGACCGTGCTCGATGTGCGCGACGCGCAGGCCGTGAGCGCATTCGTCGAGCGCGAGGCGCCCGACGCGATCGTACTGGCCGCCGCCGAGCGCCGCCCCGACGTGTGCGAGCACGATCCGGCGGCAGCGCGCGCGCTCAATGTCGATGCCGTGCGCAGCGTCGCTGCGGCGGCGCGCCAGCGCGGCGCGTGGATGCTTTCGATCTCCACCGACTATGTGTTCGACGGCACGCAACCGCCCTACCGTATCGACGACACGCCCAATCCGCTCAACGCCTACGGTCACAGCAAGCTCGAAGGCGAACAGGCCCTGCTCGAAACCAGCGACAACGCGCTCGTGCTGCGCCTGCCCTTGCTGTACGGGCCGATCGTCGGCTGGCATGAATCGGCGGTCACGAGCCTCGTGCCGGCTATCCGCGCGTCGGCGCAGCCCGGGGCGCAGGCGGCGCCGATGGACGCGTGGGCCACGCGCTACCCCACTTTCACGCCCGACGTGGCGTTCGTGATCCGCGAACTGCTGCTGCGCTGCGCGGACGGCGCGCCCGTGCGCGGCATTGCGCAATGGTCCGGCGACGAGCCGATGACGAAGTACGACATCGCCGCGCGCATCGCGCAGGCACTGGGCGTACAAGCGCGTCTGCTCGCACAGCCGACGCCCACCGACGCCACGCCGCGCCCACGCAATTGCCATCTCGATTCGAGCCGTCTCGAAACCTTGGGCATCGGCCGCCGCACGCCGTTCGACGCGGCGATTCGCGCCGTGCTCGACGCTTTCATGAAAGACGGCGCATAGCGCCGGGCACCACCGCAGCGGCCCGTCACGAGGCCGTTGCGCGCATGGTTTCTACGTAGAAACTCGCCGCGAACATTCAATGGAAATTCCGGCTCTCCGTTGCGAGCCGCCCAAGCAGCCGGCTGTGGTCCTCCAGCCGGTGCGCCACGAGGTGCACCACCTCGCCTTCACGCTGCACCACGCCCGCCACCGCCAGCAGCGAAGACCCGAGCAGCTCCTTGCGCTGCGACTCGACGAGCGCCGCGTGCACGATCACGTTGACGGTGCCGGTCTCGTCTTCCAGAGAAACGAAGATCGTGCCATTCGCCGTGCCCGGCCGCTGCCGCACCGTGACGATGCCGCACACGCGCGCGAGCATGCCGTGCCGGCAATGCGCCAGTTGCTCCGCCGTGCGAAAACGCTGCTTGGTGAGGCCGTGGCGCAGCAGTTCAAGCGGATGGCGATTGAGCGTGAGACGCAGGCTCGCATAATCGGCGACGATTTCCGCGCCCTCGGAAGCACGCGGCAACGCGAGCGGCGCCTCGGCAACGGGCGCATCGCGCAACAGCGCAGGCACCGCGTGCTGCGCCGTCACGGCCCACCACGCCTCGCGCCGGTGGCCCGCAATGCTCGCGAGCGCGTTCGACGCCGCCAGCGCCTCCAGTTCGCGCCGCGTGAGCGCCGCGCGGCGCGCGAGGTCGTCGACATCGGCGAACGGGGCGCGCTCGCGCGCCTCCATCACCCGCCGCGCGGCATCTTCGGAAAAGCCTTTGATGAGACTGAAGCCGAGGCGCACGGCCGGGCCGTCGCGACCATAGCGCCGCGGCGCGAGCGCAATGCGTGAGCGCACGACGCGCTTCGTGCCGTCCATGAACCTGTGCCGCCGGCCGCCGCGCTTGAGCATGCCGCGCAGCAACAGCGCAGCCGCGCCCAGCAGCGCGCGATACCGCAGCACCTCGGCATGGCGCACGCGCAGCGCCTCGGCATCGAGCCGCTCGCCGGGTGCGCCGCGCCGCTCCAGCACCGATGCCCAGTCGCTCAGCGCGATATCGGGCGCACGCACCTGCACGCCGTGACGCTTCGCATCCTGCACGAGCTGCGAAGGCGAATAGAACCCGAGTGGCTGACTGTTCAGCAGTCCTGCCAGAAACGCCGCGGGCTCGTAACGCTTGAGCCACGAACTCGTGTAGACGAGCAGCGCGAAACTCGCCGCATGACTTTCCGGAAAGCCGTAGTCGCCGAAACCCTCGATCTGCTTGCAGATGCGTTCGGCGAACTCCAGCGAGTAACCTTTCTTGAGCATGCGCTGCGTAAGATCCGCCTGATACGGACGCAGATCGCCGTCACGCCGCCATGCGGCCATCGCGCGGCGCAGCTTGTCGGCCTCCTCGCCGGTGTAGTCGGCGGCGACCATGGCGAGATGCATCACCTGCTCCTGAAAGATCGGCACGCCAAGCGTGCGCTCGAGCACCGGGCGCAATTCTTCCTTCGCATACTCCACCGCTTCGTCGCCGTGCCTGCGCTTGAGGTACGGATGCACCATGTCGCCCTGGATTGGCCCCGGCCGCACGATCGCCACCTGAATCACGAGGTCGTAATACGTGCGCGGCCGCAAACGCGGCAACATGCTTTGCTGCGCGCGCGACTCGATCTGGAACACGCCGACCGTATCGGCTTTGGCGCACATGCGATACACCGCCGGGTCCTCGGCGGGAATGTCCTGCACGCGCATCTCCGGCAACCCGCGCCTTAGCGCCACGAATTCGAGCGAGCGCCGGATCGCCGAGAGCATGCCGAGCGCGAGCACGTCCACTTTCAAGAGCCGCAGCGCGTCGATATCGTCCTTGTCCCACTCGATCACGTAGCGGTCCTTCATCGCGGCGTTTTCGATCGGCACGAGCCGCGAGAGCTTGTCGCGCGCGATCACGAAACCGCCCACGTGCTGCGAGAGATGGCGCGGAAAGCCGCGCAACTCGCGCGTGAGACGAATGAGCTGCTGCGTGACGTGCGAGTCCGGCGAAAAGCCCGCCTCCTCCAGATGGCGTGCGATCGAATCGGGGCCGTCCCACCATTGATGCGCGCCCGAAAGCTTTTCGACGAGCGCATTGTCGAGGCCGAGCGCCTTGCCCACGTCGCGCAACGCGCTGCGCGAGCGATAGGTGATGAGCGTCGCGGCCAGCGCGGCGCGGCGCGTGCCGTACTTGCGGTAGATGTACTGAATGACTTCTTCGCGGCGCTGATGCTCGAAGTCGACGTCGATGTCGGGCGGCTCGTTGCGCGCACGAGAGAGAAAGCGCGCCACGAGCATGTTCATGCGCACGGGGTCGATCTCCGTGATCTTCAGGCAATAGCAGACCACCGAGTTGGCCGCCGAGCCGCGCCCCTGGCACAGGATCTTCTGCTCGCGCGCGAAGCGGACGATGTCATGCACCGTGAGGAAGTACTTCTCGTACTTCAGCTCGTCGATGAGTTCGAGTTCCTGTTCGATCTGATTGCGGCGCTTGTCGTTCAGGCCGTCGGGCCAGCGCTCCAGGGCGCCCTTCATCACGAGCTTGCGCAACCACGTTTGCGGGGTTTCGCCGGGCGGCACCAGTTCCTCGGGATATTCGTAGGCCAGCTCGCCGAGCGAAAACGTGCAGCGCCGCGCGACGTCGAGCGTCGCGTCGAGTGCCTCGCGCGGATAAATCGCGCCAAGCCGCACGCGCGAGCGCAGATGCCGCTCCGCATTCGCCTCCAGCGCGCGCCCGCAGGAAGCCAGCGGCTTGCCGATGCGAATCGCGCTCAACGTGTCCTGCAACGGCTTGCGCGAACGCGCGTGCATCAGCACGCCGCCCGCCGCGACGAGCGGCAGTCCGCTCTCCTGCGAGACGTGGCGCAGCACTTCGATCTGCGTGTCGTCGCCGCCGGTTTGCCAGAGTTCGAGCGCGAGCCACGCGCGTTCGGCCGCGAAGCCCGCGAGCCAGTGCGCGGCGCGCAGCGTTTGCGCGAGCGTGGCCGTGCGCTGCGGCACGAGCAGCAGCACGCAGTCGCGCAAGTGCTTCAGATGCTCGAAGTCCGGCTCGGGCTCGGTGAAATCGGCGGGATGCACGCGATAGCTGCCCTTCGCCGCACGCGAGCGCGCGAGCGTGATCAACTCGCACAGATTGCCGTAGCCTTCGCGATTAGTTGCGAGCGCAACGATCGTGCAGAACGGCGCGCCATGGTCATCGACGAGATTCAGCTCGCTGCCGATCAGCAAATGCAGCGACGGTTCGAACGGGCCCAGGGCCGCGGCGGCGGAGTTGCCGCCGCGTTCGCGGGCCTCGCGCACGGCTTCGTCATGCGCTTTCTTGCGCGCCTCGTCGTATTCGTTGAGCGCACTCCAGGCGCGCACGACGCCCGCGAACGAGCATTCGTCGGTGATCGCGAGCGCACGGTAGCCGTGGCGGATCGCCTGCTCGACCAGCTCACCCGGGCGCGACGCGCCGTGCAGGAAAGTGAAGTTGGTGAGGCAGTGCAGCTCCGCGTAGTCAGGCAACTGCGCGGACAACTGCGCTGGCAACTGTGATGGCGACGGCACGCCCGTCCCGCTGGTCGACATGATGGCTGAAACCCGGATGAACGACGAACAAGCGCTAGCCGAACAGGCCTTGCAAATACCACTGGCCGCCAATGCGCTCGCGATACAGCCAGAACATGCGGCCCTGGTCGTCGGCGGCGACGTAGTAGTCGCGCCCGACGCCCTCGCCGTCCCACCAGCCGGACTCGATGCGCTCGGTGCGCGTGAGCGTCTTCAGCGGCCGTCGATAAACCGGGCGGTCACCGCGCGTCGCGAGCTTGAGCGGCTTTTCGAGCAGCCACGCCGGACGCGGCTGGGCCGGCAGCGGCACCTCGGGCAGGTCGAAGGCGCTTTGCACGGGCGCGCTCGCGTCCGCTTCCTGCTGCGGCTTGCTTGCCTTGCGCGGCTTGCGCGCACGCTTCGCGCCGCTCTCGCGGTAGGGCCGCGCCGACATCGCCAGCTCGGGCCGATGATCGTCCTCGACGAAAAGCTGCAGCACGTTCTGCTCGCCAAGCCGCGCGCCGATGCGCTCGAAGAGCTGCCCGAGCGACGCCTCGGCGGCCTCGGCCATCGGAAAGAGCGTGTCGGTGGGCGCCGCGTATTCGCTCACCTGCGAGGCGACGAGCGCAAGGCCAATGACGGGCGCGGCAAGCTCGGTCTGATTCAGGCGCTCGCGCAGCAGCCACAGCAGATGCTCGGCGTCGCGCGAAGGCGACGCCCACGCGATCGCGAGCGTCGAGGTGCGCGGCGCATGCCGCGAAGCCAGTTCGTGCTCCAGACGCAATTCGAAGCCGCTCAACGCCGCGTGCTGCGCGGCAAGCCAGCCGGCCAGCTGCATCACGAGCCGGCGCGCGGCAAAGAGCAGCGCCTCGGCGCTCTCCACGCGCGCCTGCAATTCGAGCGCCGCGTGAAACGACGGCGGCGCGGCGAACCAGACACGCGGATCGGGCGCTTCGCCGCGCGCCTGCGCGAGCCAGCCGAGCACGCCGTCGCCGAAACGCCGCACGATGCCCTCGCGCGGCAGCCGCCGCAGATCGCCGAGCGTCGCGCAGCCGATCTGCGTGAGCGCGTGGTCGTGCTGCGCGGCGAACGGCGCGAGCGTGACCGGCAGCGAATCGAGCACGCGCGCGAGCGTCGTTTCCTTGAGCACGTGCCAGCGGCGCGACGAACGCGTGATGCGCGCCTGGGCGAGCGTCCACGCGCCCCACGCCGTGGGCGCGCAGGCGATGCGCGCGGTGTGTCCGCAGCTGGCCACCGTCGCCGCAACCTTCCCGAGCAGCGCGCGCACGCCGCCGAAAAGACGCAAGCCCGAGCCGACTTCGAGCAACAGCGTGTGCGACTGCGCGAACGACACCTTGGGCGTATAGGCGAGCAACGCGAGCGCGAGCGCCTCGAACGCACGGGTCTCGCGCGCCGGATCGGCTTCGAGCAGCACGAGCCCCGGCGCAAGCGCCAGCGCATGCGAGCGCGTGTTGCCGGGCTCGACGCCCAGGCGCAGCGCGTCGAGATCGGCGATCAGGATGCGCGCGTGGTCGGCGAGCGCGTAGCAGCGCGGCGCGCTGACGGCATCGGCATCGGCGCTTTCAGGCAGGCGCGCTGTTGATGGCGCCGGCGGCATCAGAGGTCTGACGGCCTCCAGCGGCAACAACGGCAAGGTGACGGCGATCCACAGCATGATTGGCCCCGGGCCACGGCATGACGACGGAGGCTGCGTCCGGCTGGGGCAGCACCGCGTCCTGCAGCGGCAATGTAATGACGAGTGGCTGGGCGGGCGGCGGCCCGCGGCGCTTGAAGATATCGACGCAGAGCGCGGCAAGCTGCATCCATTGCCGCCGGTTCAGGTTCGCTTCCTCGGGCGGCGGCACCGGCGAGCAGGTCATGCGCAGCGGCGCCGGCGACGACTGGTTGCGCGCGGCGAGCGGCCGCACGAGAAAGGCGAGCGCCTGCGAATCCTGGGCGGCGACCTGCAAACGGCGCACGGCGTCGGGGCGCGCTTTCGTCTGCCAGAGCAGCACGGCGCCCATGCCTTCCTGCTTGAGCGCCTGCTCGGCCACCCAGGCGGCCTCGTCTTCGGCCGCACGCACCCAGATCACGCGCTCGAGCGCGAGCCCCCACGCCTTGAGCGCGCAGGCGTACGGACGCCATGGCGGCGCGACGAGCAGCACGTGCCGGCCCGCCTGCGCGGTGAGCGCGCGCAGCGCTGGAGCGACGAGCCGCATCTCACCCACGCCGCCCTGCTCGACGAGCAGTTCGGTCAGGCTGCCTGCGGGCCAGCCGGCGCCGGGAAGCTGGGCGTCGAGCGTGGCGTGGCCGCTCGGCACCGAGCGCTCGCTGGCGTGCGCGAGCTGATCGCCTTGCCACACGCGGCTTTGCAGCCGGGGGGGCAAGTGCGCGGCGAGTTGCGCAGTGGTCTGGACGGCTGCTGCCATGGTTCGTAGCCTGATTGATGGGAACGCTCCGCCCTGCCCGGCAGGAAATGGGGCATCGGCAAGCAGGAGGTCGGTTCGCCTCCACCTGTATATTTATACAGTATTTTATGGGATTGGAGGAAGGCGGGAAATGGGGGATTGATTACTCCCGGACGCTGGGGCTTACGTCCGGGGCAAACGCCGCTTAAGACAGGCGAGTAGCGCGCACGCTGAAGGGCGCGCTGAGGGGGAACACTGAGGGACGAACTGGAAGACGAACTGCGAGACGCGCCGACGCATCCCGCCCGTCGTTTTCCGCTATCAGGAGGCGTGCGCCGATGTCAGACTGAGCGCCACGGCTTGCGCCACCTCGATGCCGTCGATGGCCGCCGAGTAGATGCCGCCGGCATACCCGGCGCCTTCGCCGGCCGGATACAGACCTGCGACGTTCACGCTCTGGTAATCGTCCTTGCGACGAATCCGCAGCGGCGACGATGTGCGCGTCTCGACGCCCGTGAGCACCGCATCGTGCATCGCGAAGCCTGCGAGCTTCTTATCGATCTGCGGAAGGGCTTCACGGATGGCCTCGATCACATAGTCGGGCAGCGCGGTGCTGAGATCGGTCGGATGCACGCCCGGCTTGTAGGACGGCACCACGGAGCCCAGCGACGTCGACGGCCGCCCGGCGATAAAGTCGCCCACGAGTTGCCCCGGCGCCTGGTAATTGCCGCCGCCGAGCTCGAACGCCCGCTCTTCCCACTTGCGCTGGAACGCGATGCCCGCAAGCGGGCCGCCTGGATAATCCTCCGGCGTGATGCCGACGACGATGCCCGCATTCGCGTTGCGCTCGGCCCGCGAATACTGGCTCATGCCGTTGGTGACCACGCGGCCGGGTTCGGAGGTCGCCGCGACCACCGTGCCGCCGGGGCACATGCAGAAGCTATAGACCGAGCGGCCATTGTTCGCGTGATGCACCACCTTGTAGTCGGCCGCGCCAAGCTCCTTGTGGCCCGCAAACTTGCCGAAACGGCTGCGATCGATCACCCCCTGCGGGTGCTCGATGCGAAAACCCAGCGAAAACGGCTTCGCTTCCATGAACACGCCGCGATCGTGCAGCATCTGGAACGTGTCGCGCGCGCTGTGGCCAACCGCCAGCACGACGTGGTCGCACGGCAGCGTCTCGCCGTTCGAGAGCTTGAGCGCGCGCACCTTGCCCTGCTCGATCTCGATGTCTTCGACGCGCGTTTCGAAGCGCACTTCGCCGCCCAGTTCGTGGATGGTGGCGCGCATCTTTTCCACCATGCTCACGAGCCGGAACGTGCCGATGTGCGGCCGGCTCAGATACAGGATGTCTTCCGGCGCGCCGGCCTTGACGAACTCCTCGAGCACCTTGCGGCCGTAGTGGTTCGGATCCTTGATCTGGCTGTAGAGCTTGCCGTCGGAAAACGTCCCCGCCCCGCCTTCGCCGAACTGCACGTTCGATTCAGGGTTGAGCACGGACTTGCGCCACAGGCCGAAAGTGTCCTTGGTGCGCTCGCGCACGGCTTTGCCGCGCTCGAGGATGATGGGACGAAAACCCATCTGCGCGAGGATCAGTCCTGCGAACAGCCCGCACGGCCCCATGCCGATCACCACCGGGCGGGGGCGCGTCGAGTGCTCCGGCGCCTTCGCGACAAAGCGGTAGGTCATGTCCGGCGTCGCCCCGCAATGCGGCTTGCCGGCGATCCGCTTGAGCACCTTCGCCTCGTCCTTGACTTCGATGTCGACGATATAGGTCAGCTTGATATCCGAGCGCTTGCGTGCATCGTGCGCACGGCGGAAGACGGTGTAGCGGACGAGCGCGTCTGCCGCTACGCCAAGTTCCGCGAGGCGTCCCCGAATCGCGGCTTCAAGATCGCTTTCGGCGTGGTCGAGGGGGAGTTTGACTTCGGATAAACGTAACATGGCTGCCAGGGTGCGATCGCCACGGGAAGTGTGGCCGATCCGTATTTTATAAGCTCGGCGGCTTTTCAAATGGAACGCGGCCGTACGACGAAACGCAAGCCAAGCGATGTGAGGAAAAAGAAAAGGGGCTACAGGCCAATGGCGTGTAACCCCTCGGTATTGCTGGTCGGAGCGATAGGATTCGAACCTACGACCCTCTGATCCCAAATCAGATGCGCTACCAGGCTGCGCTACGCTCCGACGAATCAGAGATTGTAGCGGTAGTGCCCCTACGCCGTCAAATCCGCGTACGACACAGCGAAAAAAGCGAGACGAAATGCGATCCGCATCACGCGCTTGCCGCTCAGCAGCGGGGCGTGCACCATGTGAGCACACGCCGCACATGCACCCAATGAGCCAATGAGCTAACAAAAGGAGACGCCATGCACCTCATCCTCTGGCGCCACGCCGAAGCCGAAGATATCGCCGCCAGCGACCTCGCCCGCCAGCTCACCACGCGCGGGCGCAAGCAGGCGCAGAACGTCGCGCGGTGGCTGCGCGCGCGCCTGCCCGACGACGCCGTGATCCTCGCCAGCCCCGCCGCGCGCACCATCCAGACCGCCGAGGCGCTCACCGATCAATATCGCGTCGTGCGCGAACTCGCGCCCGATGCGAGCGTCGAGCAGGTACTCACCGCCGTGGGCTGGCCCAAGGGCCTCTCGTCCACGGTCGTGGTGGTCGGCCATCAGCCCACGCTCGGCGAGGTCGCGGCGCGCCTGCTCTCGGGTGACACCGACTCGCGCAGCTGGGCCGTGAAGAAAGCCGGTGTGCTTTGGCTCGCCAGCCGCGACCGCAACGGCGACGATCAGGCCGTCCTGCACGCGGCCATCACGCCCGAACTCGTCTAGTCCTCCGCCCGCCTCCACCTGCCCCACCGGGCCGCCTGCAGGCGGCCCTACAGCGGTTAAACCGCGCCCGCCGCCCCGCCCATCCGGCGACCTCGTCCGTCTGCCTTACACCACGTCATCGAATCGTCATTGCGTTTTCATGGAAACGTAACCGCGTATTACTAAATTGCCGGAAAAGTTCTCTTACTTCCGACCAGGACGCCCCATGCGAGATCTGCCGACGCCCTCCCTGCCATTCGCCTCGACGTTGTTCGAGTCGAACCGACGCTTGCCGCGTGCCGAAGAAACGGTCACCGCGCAGCATCGGCTGCAGGTAGCCTGGGCTCGCACCGACGAGGAACTGCGCGAGGCCCAGCGTCTGCGCTACCGCGTGTTCGCAGAAGAAATGGGCGCACGCCTGACCGGCCCCGCCGGTCTCGACGTCGACGCCTTCGACTCGTACTGCGACCACCTGCTCGTGCGCGACCTCGACACGCTCAAGGTCGTCGGCACTTACCGCGTGCTGCCGCCGCACCAGGCGGCGCGCATCGGCCGCCTCTATGCCGAAAGCGAATTCGACGTCTCGCGTCTTGCGCACCTGCGCCCGAAAATGGTCGAAGTGGGCCGCTCGTGCGTGCACCCCGACTACCGCAGCGGCTCGGTCATCATGTCGCTGTGGGGCGGTCTGGGCGGCTATATGCAGCACAACGGCTACGAGACGATGCTCGGCTGTGCGAGCGTCGCCATGGCCGACGGCGGCCACTACGCGGCGAACCTGTACTGCGCGCTCGGCGCGAACGCACTGACCGCCCCTGAATATCGCGCGTTCCCGCACACGCCGCTGCCCGTCGAGGAACTGCGCACCGGCGCCCCCGCCGTGCCGCCGCCGCTCATCAAGGGCTATCTGCGCCTCGGCGCGAAGATCTGCGGGGCGCCCGCCTGGGACCCCGACTTCAACACCGCCGACTTCCTCACGCTCTTCCGCCTTTCGGAGATCAACGAGCGTTACGCGCGCCACTTCCTCGGCGAAGCCGTCACGCGCTAAGTCCCCATTCGCCCTTCAGCGGGCGAACACAGCGGGCGAAAAAAAGCCCGGCTCATTGGTGAGCCGGGCTTTTTTTACCAGCGAAGCGCGCAGCGCTCACTCCTCCGTATACACCACGCGATACGGAATGCCGATCTTGCCCCATTCCGCCGCTTCCTGAACGAGGTTGTAATCGGTGAGCGGATTGTTCTGGACCCACGCATTGGGCAGCAGCACTTCGTAGCCGTTGCCCTCCTGCTCCACCGTGATGTGCGGCAGACCGACGTCGGCGCGGCGCCGCGTGAGCAGTGCGGCCAGACGCAGGCAGAACAGCAGCGGCCACTCCACATCGCGCGTTTGCGAGAGCTTGCCGAGCTTGCCCACGTGGCCGAGCACGAGCGCGGCAAGGCGCGCCTGGTCGGTGCGCGAGAAGCCGGGCATGTCCGCGTTGCTGGCGATGTAGGCCGAGTGCTTGTGATACGCGCTGTGCGAAATGGACAGACCGATTTCGTGCAGCGACGCAGCCCACGTGAGGAACATGCGGTTCTCTTCGCGGCGCTCCTCGTCGGGCTCCTCGAACTGGTCGTAGAACTTCACGGCCAGCTCGCCGATACGCCCCGCCTGCGCGCGATCCACGCCGTAGCGGCGCATGAAGCCTTCCACCGTGACCGTGCGCATGTCCTCGTGCTGCGAGCGGCCCAGCAGGTCGTAGAGCACGCCCAGGCGCAGCGCGCCGTCCGTGGTGTCGACGTAGTCGATGCCCAGCTCCTCGAACACCGCGATCATGATCGAGAGGCCGCCCGCCAGCACGGGAATGCGGTCGGGCTTGAGCGCGACAAGCTTGAGCCGGTTCACGTTCTCGGCCTTGATGAGCGCGCGCTTCAGGCGCTCGAGCCCGCCGCGCGAAATACCGTGCGTGATGCCGGGATCGTTGAAGCCGTTCGCCTCGACGAGTTCCGCGAGCGCGCGCGCCGTGCCCGACGAGCCGATCGCCTGGTCCCAGCCGGTCTTGCGGTAGTCGGCGGAAATGATCTGGATTTCGCGCGTGGCCGCGAGTTCGGCCTGGCGCATGGTGTACTCGTCGACGTTGCCCGAGGGGAAGAACTGGCGGCTATGGCTCACGCAGCCGATATAGAGGCTTTCCATGCGGATCGGCGTATAGTGCGCGCCGATGATGAACTCGGTCGAGCCGCCACCGATGTCCACCACGAAGCGCTTGCCGGCGCTCGCCGGCACCGAGTGCGCGGCGCCCGCGTAGATGAGACGCGCTTCTTCGCGGCCCGCGATCACTTCGATCGGGAAGCCGAGCGCCGCTTCCGCCTCGGTGAGGAATTCCCGCGAGTTCTTGGCCACGCGCAGCGTATTGGTCGCCACCGCGCGCACCTGGTCGGGATGGAAGTCGCGCAGCCGCTCGCCGAAGCGCTTGAGCGCGTCCCAGCCACGCACCTGCGAGGCGCGGTCGAGCAGCTTGTCCTTCGACAGGCCGGCCGCGAGCCGCACGGGTTCGCGCAGGGCATCCACCGGGTAGATCTGGCTGCCGGCGTCGGTTTCCTCGACGCGGCCTACGATCAGACGAAAACTGTTCGAACCGAGGTCGACGGCGGCAAGCAGGTGGGGATTGGTGACCATCGAAGGGGCAGGCTCCATGCGTGCATACAGAGACGACCGCGCGGCCATGCGGGCTTGCTGCGCCGCCGCCGCACTGTCCAAATGCGTCATTTTAAGCGTAGCCGACTTCACCATGTCGCTCCTCGCATTGGTCATGACCATGGGTACTTTTACCCAGCGTGCATGTTCGCAACGCGACTTGTCGATTTCGTGAAAATGCGGCGTAAAATTTATGACACACCGAATGTCACAATAAAGTCATATTACTGTGAGAATTTCCGAGCGTCCGTTCGAATCACTCCCTGACATTCCGTTTTCATTGCCGATGTCCATCCGCTATCCCCTACTCAATCGCGAACTGGGCATTCTGGGATTCAATGAGCGCGTGCTCGCACAGGCGTCCGATCCCGCTGTTCCTTTGCTGGAGCGCTTGCGCTTCATCTGCATCACCAGCAGCAACCTCGACGAATTCTTCGAAGTCCGCATGGCCGGGCTTCAGGAGCAGATGCGCGACAACCCGGGCGTCCTCTCGCCCGACGGCATGTCGCTGCAGCACGTGTACGACCTCGTGGTCGAACGCGCGCAGCGTCTCGTGCATCGCCAGTACCGCATGCTGCACGACACCGTGCTGCCCGCGCTCGAACAGGAAGGCATCTATTTCCACGGCACCGACGCCTGGAACGAAGCGCAAACCGCCTGGGCGCGCAAATACTTCTTCGACGAACTGCTGCCCGTTCTCACGCCCATCGGGCTCGACCCCGCGCACCCGTTCCCGCGCGTGCTCAACAAGAGTCTGAACTTCGTGGTCGAACTCGAAGGCAAGGACGCCTTCGGGCGCCAGGCCGTCATGGGCATCGTGCAGGCGCCGCGCGCGCTGCCGCGCCTCGTGCGCATGCCGCAGGAGCTTTCCGGCTTCCAGCACGGCTTCGTGCTGCTCGGCTCGCTGCTGCAGCGCTTCGTGGGCGAGCTGTTCCCGAGCCTCGTCGTGCGCAGCTGCAACCAGTTCCGCATCACGCGCAACAGCGAACTCTTCGTCGACGAAGACGAAATTACCAACCTGCGCGTGGCGCTGCAGGGCGAACTGCCAGCGCGGCACCTGGGCAATGCGGTGCGGCTCGAAGTGTCGGCGGAAACGCCCCCGCATCTCGCGAAGCGCCTGCTCGACGAAAGCGGTCTCGACGAAAAAGACTGCTATTACGTCGATGGCCCCGTGAATCTCGTGCGCCTCATGCAGTTGCCCGAGATGGTCGATCGCCCCGACCTCAAGTTCGTGCCGCACGTGCCCGCCATTCCGCAGCGCATCGCCGCGAACAGCAACATGTTCGACGTGATCGATCAGGGCGACGTGCTTCTGCATCATCCGTACGAGAGCTTCCAGCCCGTGCTGGAACTGCTGCTGCAGGCCGCCAACGATCCGAACGTGGTCGCGATCAAGCAGACGATCTACCGCACCGGCACCGACTCGCCGCTCATGGACGCGCTCATGCAGGCCGCGCGCAACGGCAAGGAAGTGACGGTGGTCGTGGAACTGCTCGCGCGCTTCGACGAAGAGACCAACATCAACTGGGCCGCGCAGCTCGAAGCCGTGGGCGCGCACGTGGTGTACGGCGTAGTCGGCCACAAGTGCCACGCCAAGATGATGCTGATCGTGCGCCGCGTGCCCGTGAACGGCCGCATGGTGCTGCGCCGCTACGTGCACCTCGGCACCGGCAATTACCATCCTCGCACGGCGCGCCTCTACTCCGACTTCGGCCTCATGACCTCGGAGCCGAAGATGTGCGAGGACGTGCACCACGTCTTCCAGCAGCTCACGGGCATCGGCGGCGAGCTGCAGCTGCATGATCTGTGGCAATCGCCGTTCACGCTGCATCCGAAGATGATCGAGGCGATTCGCAACGAAGCCGACGCCGCGCGTGCGGGAAAGAAGGCGCGTATCGTCGCGAAGATGAACGCGCTGCTCGAGCCGACCGTCATCGACGAGTTGTACGAAGCATCGCAGGCCGGCGTGAAGATCGACCTGATCATCCGTGGCGTGTGCTCGCTGCAGCCGGGCGTGCCGGGGCTCTCCGAGAACATCACCGTGCGCTCGATCGTCGGGCGCTTCCTCGAGCACCATCGCATTTACTACTTCTATGCGGGCGGCAAGGAAGACGTCTATTTGTCGAGCGCGGACTGGATGGATCGCAACCTGTTCCGCCGCGTCGAAGTGGCGTTCCCGATTCACGACCGCAGGCTCAAGCGCCGCGTGATCGCCGAAGGGCTTTCCACGTTCCTCGGCGACAATCAATCGGCGTGGCTCATGCAAAGCGACGGCCACTATCGCCGCCGCCGCGCGGGCAAGGCCGTGCGCAATGCGCAGTTGAGCTTGCTCGCGAAGTTCTGTCCGTAATGCACTGACCGCGCCGCTCACGCTGCACGCAAAAAAGCCGCTTCGAATGAAGCGGCTTTTTCAATGGCAACTGCAGATCTTCACACCGGCGCCGGCTGCCTTCTCGTCGTGCGCACGGTCGGGAAGCGCACCGTGAACGTGCTGCCCCGCCCTTCCTCGCTCTTCACTTCGAGCGCCGCGTCGTGGCGCTGCAGCACGTGCTTGACGATCGCCAGGCCCAGGCCCGTGCCGCCCGTGTCGCGCGAGCGGCTGCGATCCACGCGATAGAAGCGCTCGGTGAGGCGCGGAATATCGGCGGCCGGAATGCCCAGGCCGCTGTCGGTGACGGAAAACACCGCGCTGCCATGCTCCGCGCGCCAGGACAGATGCACCGTGCCGCCGTCCGGCGTGTAGCGCACCGCATTGGTCGCGAGATTGCCCAGCGCGCTCATGATCTCGGTTTCGGAGCCGGTAACGCTCAGGCCGTCGTCGAAATCGGCGGTGATGCGGTGATGGCCGCCCGAAAGGCTTTCGGCGTCCTCGCGCACGTGTCCGAGCACCGCGCGCATGTCGACCATATGGTCGCCGGGCTGACGCCCCTCGCCTTCCAGTTTCGCGAGCACAAGCAGGTCGGTGACGATGTGGCGCATGCGCGAGGCCTGTTGCTCCATCAGCTCCAGGTAGCGGTTGCGCTCGGCTTCGCCAAGCGGCAGTTCGCGCATCGTCTCGAGAAAGCCCGAGAGCACCGTGATCGGCGTTTTCAGCTCGTGCGAGACATTGGCCACGAAGTCGCGCCGCATGGCGTCGGTGCGCTCGAGTTCGGTGATGTCCTGCGAAAGCACGAGCTTGCGGTTCTCGCCGTACGGAAACACCTGCACCGAGATCACGTTCTGACGCTTCGCGCCCATGCCGCGCATGATCAGCATGTCCTTGTAGTCGTGCGAATTGAGGTAGCGCACGAAGTCGGGCTGCCGCACGAGATGCGTGATGTGCTGGCGCAGGTCGCGTCTCGCGTCGAGCCCGAAGTGGACTTCGGAGATCGCGTTGCACCACTCGATCTGGTCGTGGTCATCGAGCATGGCGACGCCATTGGGCGAGGCCTGGATCGCCTGGATGAAACGCGAGTGCTGCTGCTCCACCTGGCGCACCTGGGCGTGCCAGCGCTTCGCGAGCTTGTGCAAACGGTAGTAGATTTCGCCCCAGATGCCGGGAGCGCTCGGCACTTCGCCGTAGACCGGAGCGTCGAGCAGGCGCCAGAGACGCTGCTTGTGGAACGTGCTGAAGAGCATTTGCGCGAGCAGCGCCAGCACGGCGATGCCCAGCGCGATCTTGACGCCGAAAATCGCGCCAATACCCGCGCAAATGAGCGCGAGCAAAACGATCGATACGAGGGAGCGCGCCCAGATGATGTTCATGTTCCTGCGATCGAAGAATAATACGGTCGGATGCGGGCACGCGACATCTTGTTACCGCCGCTCGATTGCCGGCGGCAGTGAAGCGGTCGCGCCGCCCGGTGACTCACCCTGCGGCGCGGCCGTTATCCCAGCTTAGGCGCTCTTGGCGAGACGGTAGCCGCTGCCGCGCACCGTTTCGATCATAGCATCGCACCCTGCCGGCTTGAGCGCGGCGCGCAGACGCTTGATATGCACGTCCACGGTGCGCTCTTCCACGAACACGTGATCGCCCCACACCTGGTCGAGCAGTTGCGTGCGGCTGTGCACGCGCTCCGGATGCGTCATGAAGAAGTGCAGCAGGCGGAACTCGGTCGGGCCGAGGTCGAGCTTGATTTCCGAGCCTTCGGCGGCGGCCGCGACGCGGTGCGTGGCCGGATCGAGCTTCAGACCGTTGATCGCCACCACGTCTTCCGTGAGCTGCGGCGCGCGGCGGCGCAGCACCGCCTTGATGCGCGCCATCAGTTCCTTGGGCGAGAACGGCTTCGTCACGTAGTCGTCAGCGCCGATTTCGAGGCCGAGCACCTTGTCCTGCTCGTCGCCACGCGCGGTCAGCATGATGATCGGAATATGCTTCGTGCGCTCGTTGTTGCGCAGATCGCGCGCGAAATTCACACCCGACTTGCCCGGCAACATCCAGTCGAGCAGGATGAGATCGGGCAGCACGTCGCTGATCAGGTTCTGCGCCTGCTCCGCGTTGTAGGCGCGGATCGGGCAGTGGCCTGCGTGCTGCAGGTTCACCGAAATCAGCTCGGAAATAGCGGGCTCATCTTCGATGACGAGAATGCTGCTAGGCATCGGCACCTCTTGACCTTGTTACCTGTGGAGTTGATTAGCTGAGTGCTTCGCGTTCGAGCGCGTCGCGCGACTTGTGCCGCACGTCGGTGCCCTTCACGATGTAAATGATGAATTCCGCGATGTTCTTCGCGTGGTCGCCGATCCGCTCGATCGCCTTGGCGATGAACAGATAGTCGAGGCCCACGGAGATCGTGCGCGGATCTTCCATCATGTAGCTCACGAGCTTGCGCACGAACGCGCGGAATTCCTCGTCGATCGCCTTGTCGTCGCGCACGATCTGCGCGGCGGCCACGGTGTCGAGGCGCGCGAACGCGTCGAGCGCGCGGCGCAGGATCGACACGGCCATCTCGCCCGAGACCTTGATCTCGGCGATGTTGACGGTGCGCGAGGCGCCGTCTTCCATCAGGCGCTTCGTGCGCTTGGCGATCTTTTCGGCTTCGTCGCCGGCGCGCTCGAGGTTCGTGATGGTCTTCGAAATGGCGAGTACGAGGCGCAGGTCGCGCGCGGCCGGCTGGCGGCGCGCGATGATGTTGCTGCACTCTTCGTCGATCTCGACTTCCATCGTGTTGAGGCGGTCTTCAGCGGCGATCACGCGCTCGGCGGCGGCGCCGTCGAACTCGTTGAGCGCCTGCATGGCCGTGATGATCTGCGATTCGACGAGGCCGCCCATTTCGAGCACCTTCGACGAAATGAGGTTCAAATCGGCGTCGAACTGGCTGGACAAGTGTTTGTCGGACATGATTTGCTCCCTGCAACGCTCAGCCGAAGCGGCCGGTAATGTAGTCTTCCGTTTCCTTGCGGACCGGCTTGATGAAGATCTTTTCGGTGTCGCCGAACTCGATCAGCTCACCCAGGTACATGTATGCAGTGTAGTCCGAGCAGCGCGCGGCCTGCTGCATGTTATGGGTGACGATCACCACCGTGTAGTCGCTCTTGAGTTCCGCGATCAGCTCTTCGATACGGCCCGTGGAAATCGGGTCGAGCGCCGAGCACGGCTCGTCGAGCAGCAGCACTTCGGGGCGGATCGCGATACCGCGCGCGATACACAGGCGCTGCTGCTGGCCGCCCGAGAGGCCGTAGCCGCTCTGGCCGAGCTTGTCCTTCACTTCGTTCCAGAGCGCGGCCTTGGTGAGCGCCCACTCCACACGATCGTCCATTTCCGGGCGCGAGAGCTTCTCGAACATCTTCACGCCGAACGCGATGTTGTCGTAAATCGACATCGGGAACGGGGTCGGCTTCTGGAACACCATGCCGATACGTGCGCGCAGCAGCGAAATATCGCGCTTGGTCGCGAGCAGGTTCTCGCCGTCCATCACGATCTCGCCTTCGGCGCGCTGCTCCGGATAGAGCGCGAACATCTTGTTGAAGGTGCGCAGGAGCGTGGACTTGCCGCAGCCCGACGGGCCGATGAACGCCGTCACCTTGCCTTCGGGAATCTGCAGGTTGATGTTCTTCAGCGCGTGGTACTTGCCGTAGAAGAAGTTCAGGTCCTTCACTTCGATCTTCGGCTTGCCCAGCGCCGGCAGGCGTGCGTTCTGGGCGGGATCCGCAGGTTCAAACCCAGCGGAGGGCGCATTGCCGTGCGCAGCGGTGTTGAGGTGACTCTCAGCCATGTTCATCGGGAACTCCGCCCTTACTTTTTCGAAAAGACCGTGCGCGCGAGGATATTCAGACCCAGCACGCCCAGCGTGATCAGGAAAACGCCGGCCCACGCAAGCGACTGCCACTGCGCAAACGGGCTCATCGCGAACTTGAAGATCGTGACCGGCAGGTTCGCGATCGGTTGATTCATGTCGGCGCTAAAGAACTGGTTCGACAGCGCGGTGAAGAGCAGCGGCGCGGTTTCGCCGGCGATACGGGCGATGGCGAGCAGCACGCCCGTCACGATGCCGGCAATCGACGCCTTCAGCGTGATGGAGAGCACCATCTTCCACTTCGGCGTGCCGAGTGCGAAAGCCGCTTCGCGCAGCGCGTTCGGCACAAGCTTGAGCATGTTCTCGGTCGTGCGGATCACGATCGGGATCTGCAGCAGCGCAAGCGCAATCGCGCCGGCCCAACCGCTGAAGTGCCCCATCTTCGCGACCACGAGTGCGTAGACGAACAGGCCCACGACGATCGAGGGCGCCGACAGCAGAATGTCGTTGATGAAGCGCGTGACGCTCGCAAGCCAGCCCTTCTGGCCGTATTCCGCGAGATAGATGCCCGCGAGAATGCCGATCGGCGTGCCGACGAACGTTGCGATCACAACGAGCAGCAGGCTGCCGACGATGGCGTTCAGAAGACCGCCGCCATCGGTGTTCGGCGGGGGCGTGGACTGCGTGAACAGCTCGACCGAAAGACCGCCGATGCCGAGCGAAATCGTCGTGTAGAGAATCCACACGAGCCACAGAAGGCCGAACCCCATGGCGGCGAGCGAGAGCGTGAGCGCGATCGCGTTGGTCACGCGGCGGCGGCGCTGCAGCTTGTCGCGCATGCGGTCCAGTTCGGGGCCGTAAATCGCACCCGGAATTTTCATCATCGGTTCGCTCATCGCGCACCCTCCGATTTTTCAAGGCGCAGCAACATGAGCTTCGAGATCGACAGCACGATGAACGTAATCACGAAGAGGATCAGGCCGAGTTCCATCAGCGCGGCCGTGTGCAGGCCCGGGCTCGCTTCCGCGAACTCGTTGGCGAGCGCCGAGGTGATGCTGTTGCCCGGCGAAAAGAGCGACACGTTGTCGAGCAGGTTCGTATTGCCGATCACGAACGTGACGGCCATGGTCTCGCCAAGCGCGCGGCCAAGGCCGAGCATCACGCCGCCGATCACGCCGGTCTTGGTGAACGGCAGCACGATCTTCCACATCACTTCCCAGGTCGTGCAGCCGATACCGTAGGCCGACTCCTTGAGCAGCACGGGCGTGACTTCGAACACGTCGCGCATGACCGACGCGATATACGGAATGATCATGATCGCGAGAATCACGCCGGCGCACAGAATGCCGATGCCGATAGGCGCGCCCTGGAACAGCGCGCCGACGATCGGCATGCCGCCCAGCAGCGTGCCGAGCGGCTTTTCGAACCACTGCGCGAAGATCGGCGCGAACACGAGCAGACCCCACATGCCGTAGACGATCGACGGGATCGCGGCGAGCAGTTCGATGGCGATACCGAGCGGACGGCGCAGCCATGCGGGCGAAAGCTCGGTGAGAAAGAGCGCGATGCCGAAGCTCACGGGCACGGCAATGATCAGCGCGATGAGCGACGTGGCGATCGTGCCGTAGATGGGCACGAGCGCGCCGAACTGCTCGCTGGGTGGATCCCAGTCGGCAGTCCAGAGGAATGCGAAACCGAACTTCTGGATCGTCGGCAACGAGGCGACGATCAACGACACGATGATGCCGCCGAGCAGCAACAGCGTGACGATGGCAGCGAGGCGCGCGAGGCCGCCAAAAATGATGTCCCCTGCCGGGCTGGGCGCTTTTTGCTGCGCGGCGTTGCCGGGCGGGTTCGACACGAGCGGGACGTCGGACATGGTGACCTGGGTTCCAGTTGCCGCGAGCTCGGAGCTCACGACGTTGATGCAGCCGTAGGACTGCAGATCGCCCGCCTTCCGGCCGTTAATACTGACGACTGAGCCGGAAGGCGGGCGGCACATCATGGACAGCGCGGAATCAGGCAAGCCACAAGCGAACAGGCCGCGCGCGTCACGCGGCGGCCTTTTTTACGCTTGCCTGACGCCTGGCTTATTCAGCGACCGGCTTGCCGCTCGCGTCCTTGACCTTCTCCTTCCACTGCGACTTGATTTCGCTCACAACCGACGGCGGCAGCGAGATGTAGTCGAGGCTGTCAGCAGCCGGCGTGCCGTTCTTGAAGGCCCAGTCGAAGAACTTGAGCGTTTCCTTGCCCTGGTCCGGCTTGTCCTGTGCCGTGTGCAGCAGCACGAAGGTCGCACCGACAACCGGCCATGCGTCCTTGCCCGGCTCGTTCGTGAGGATCTGGTAGAACGACTTCTTCCAGTCCGCGCCAGCGGCCGCTGCCTTGAACGTTTCGGTGTCCGGCTGAACCACAGCGCCCGACTCGTTCTTCATGGCAGTGTAGACCATGTGATTTTGCTTGGCGTACGCCCACTCGACGTAGCCGATCGCGCCCGGCAGGCGCTGCACGAAGGCGGCGACGCCGTCGTTGCCCTTGCCGCCCGTACCCGTCGGCCATGCCACGGTCGTGCCTTCGCCGACCTTGCTCTTCCACTCGGGGTTGACCTTCGAGAGGTAGTTCGTCCAGATGAAGCTGGTGCCCGAACCGTCGGCGCGGCGGACCACGGCGATGTCGAGGTCAGGCAGCTTGACCTTCGGGTTCAGCGCGACGATGGCCGGATCGTTCCACTTCTTGATCTTGCCGAGGTAGATGTCGCCGAGCACCGGGCCCGACAGCGTGATTTCGCCGGCCTTCACGCCCGGCACGTTGATCGCCGGCACGACGCCGCCGACCACCGTCGGGAACTGGAACAGGCCTTCCTTGGCCAGATCTTCGTCCTTCAGCGGCGCGTCCGAGCCCGCGAAGTCAACGGTCTTGGCTTGAATCTGCTTGATGCCACCCGACGAACCAATGCCCTGGTAATTCACCTTGCCGCCGCCCGACTTTTGATAGGCATCCGCCCATTTCGTATAGATCGGTGCTGCGAAGGTGCTACCCGCGCCAGTGATGTCAGCAGCCTGCGCTGCGATCGCGAAGAGCGCGCCAGCAACGCCAGCGAGCGCGGTTTGCATCAATTTCATGAGACCTCCAGTGTGTGAGCGGATGAACGACACCGCGAAGCTTAGGGGGTCTCTGTGACAGTACTGTGACGATTCATGAAGCAAACGTGACAGTACGATTACTGGCTGAAAGGCGCGTGGATATGCGTATTGGGCGGTCTGCGAGTTGCGCTCGCGCGATGGCCGGCAAGGGCGGCCGTGGCTGAAAAGCCCGCCGGATGGGCGCTCGGACGGCGTCCCGGGGTCCGATGAAAAAATTCGAGGAATTCCTCGAAAATAGTTTGCAAACGGTTATGTGAGTGTTTTAAACGTTTGCCTGCTTGCGCTTCGACGTCGAAAAAATCGCAAAAAAATGAGCGTGACGGCGGGTTGCGCCATCACGCTCATCGGCTTGTCGCTGGCGATTACGCGATCGAACGCTTGACCACGTTGGCGATCGCCTCGGCGTAGTGCACCGTGTCGCGCTCCTCGCGAGCCTCGACCATCACGCGCAGCACCGGCTCCGTGCCCGAAGCGCGGATCAGTACGCGCCCCTTACCCTTCAATTCCGCCTCGGCGGAAGCGATCGACTGCTGGATCTCGGCATTGCCCTTCCAGTCGGCGCCATGCGCGATGCGCACGTTGATGAGCTTCTGCGGAAACAGCTTCACGCCGTCAAGCAGTTGCGCGATCGTCTTGCCGCTGCGCTTCATCGCCGCGAGCACGAGCAACGCCGAGACGATGCCGTCGCCGGTCGTGTGACGGTCGAGCGAAAGAATGTGACCCGAGCCTTCGGCGCCGAGCTGCCAGCCGCGCTCGCGCAATTGCTCCAGCACGTAGCGGTCGCCAACGTTCGCGCGCACCAGCTGCACACCAAGGCCTTCGAGCGCCTGCTCGATCGCAAGATTGGTCATGAGCGTGCCGACCGCCCCTTCCACCTTGCCATCGGTCGCAATGCGGTCCTTCACGAGCACGTAGAGCAGTTCGTCGCCGTTGTAGAGGCGGCCTTGTGCGTCCACCACCTGGAGCCGGTCGGCGTCGCCGTCCAGCGCGATGCCGAGGTCGGCGTGATTCGCGCGCACGGCGCGCACGAGCGCGTCGGGCGCGGTCGCGCCCACGCCGTCGTTAATGTTGAAACCGTTCGGCGACACGCCGATCGGAATCACGTCCGCGCCCAGTTCGTGGAACACGTGCGGCGCGATGTCATAACCCGCGCCGTTGGCACAGTCGATCACGAGCTTGAGGCCGCGCAGGTTGAACGCCTGCGGGAACGTGCTCTTGCAGAACTCGATGTAGCGACCGCCCGCGTCGTGCAGGCGGCGTGCGCGGCCGAGCTGCTCTGACGGCGCGCACGCGAGCGGCTGCTCGAGCTGTTCCTCGATTTGCGTCTCCACCTCGTCGGGGAGCTTGTTGCCGTCGGCGGAGAAGAACTTGATGCCGTTGTCGTAGTAGGGATTGTGCGACGCGCTGATCACGACGCCCGCGGCAAGCCGCAGCGCACGCGTGAGATAGGCGATGCCGGGCGTGGTCATCGGCCCGGCCAGCATCACGTCGATACCCGCGGCCGACAGCCCCGCCTCCAGAGAAGCTTCGAGCATATAGCCCGAAATACGCGTGTCCTTGCCGATCAGCACGGACGGGCGCGGCCCGGATACCCCCGCCGACCCGGCGAGCACCTTGCCCGCCGCGTAGCCTAGCCGAAGCACGAAATCGGGCGTGATCGGCGCCTCGCCGACCTTGCCACGCACCCCATCAGTTCCGAAATAACGACGTCCCATCTTTCTATCCCTCGGTTTGGTGCTGCCTTGTCCTGTATTTTGGCCGCCCGGATGCGTTTGTGCATCTCGTGGCAAAGAGCGTCGCCGGTCGATCGCGCAGTTGATCGCGCAGTTGATCGCGCAGTTGGTCGCACAGTTGGTCGCGCGGTCGCTCGCTGACCCTCGCGCAGACTATGCGCCGACCGCCATCGCGTCGCGCATCGCCGCCCAGACCTTGAGCGCGTCCACAGTGGGCGCGACGTCGTGCACGCGAATGATCGCCGCACCGCGTTCCGCCGCGCATACCGCCGCCGCCACGCTCGCCGCAACACGTTCGGGCGCGGGCCGGTTCACGAGTGCGCCGAGCATCGACTTGCGCGACATGCCGGCGAGGATCGGATACGGCGCGCCACCTGCCGCGACCTCAGGCGCCGTCTCGGACAAATGCGCGAGCAGTGCGTAATTGTGCTCCACGACCGACTTGCCGAAACCAAAGCCCGGATCCACGCTAATGCGCGCCTTCGCCAAGCCCGCCGCTTCGAGTTCGGCACAACGCCCGGCAAGAAACTCACGAACCTCACGCACGACGTTCACGTAATCGGGCTCGCCGACCTGCATGGTCTGCGGCTCGCCGTGCATGTGCATCACACACAGCCCGCATGCGCTGCCGCGCACGGCTTCGATTGCGCCAGGCATCCGGAAACCCCAGATGTCGTTGATCATGTCTGCGCCTGCCGCAAGCGCCGCGCGCATGACTTCGGGCTTGTATGTGTCGATCGAGAGCGGCACGTTCGCGCCCTTGAGCTTTTCCACCAGCGGAATCACCCGCTCGAGTTCCTCGTCGAGTGGCACGGGCGGTGCGCCCGGCCGCGTCGACTCACCGCCAATGTCGATGATATCGACGCCGTCGAGCATCATCTGCTCCGCGCGGCGCACGGCGTCGCCAAAAGCGATGTACCGGCCGCCGTCGGAAAACGAGTCGGGCGTGGCGTTGAGGATGCCCATGACGAGCGGACGCTCGAAAGTCAGCGTGAAGCGGCCGCACGCGAGCGGTTCAGGTGGGAGACTACCTTGCGAGGAGATGTTGGGCACGTCAAGAAACGTCAGATGTGTAACGAGATGCGGCGGCACACAGGCGCGCCAGAAATGCAAAACGGGCCGATGTGAACATCACACCAGCCCGCAACTTTACTCGATAAGGATCACGCCGGTGCAGTGGCGCTACCGGGTTTGACCTCGGTGCCCGTGCTACCGCCCGAGGACGTGTCGCCCGGCGACGGCGAGCTCTTCGGCGAGCGCGGCGGACGGCCGGCCATGATGTCGTTGATCTGGTCGGCGTCGATCGTTTCCCACTCCATGAGTGCCGCGGTCATGGCTTCGACCTTGTCGCGGTTCTCGTCGAGCAGGCGCTTCGCGAGGTTGTACTGCTCGTCCAGCACGCGGCGGATTTCCGCGTCGACCTTCTGCTGCGTCGCTTCCGAGATCGCACGCGTGAAGCCCTTGCCGAACGGGCCGCCGTCGTTGTCGTCGTCGGCATAAACCATCGGTCCCATCGCGTCGGTCATGCCGAAGCGCGTGACCATGGCACGAGCCGTTTGCGTCGCCTTGTTGAAGTCGTCCGAGGCGCCCGTGCTGATCAGGTTCATGAACAGCTCTTCCGCCACGCGGCCGCCGAACAGGATGGCCAGACGATCCAGCAGGTAGTCCTTCGAATACGTTTCGTTGTCGTGCTCAGGCAACTGCCACGTCACGCCCAGCGCACGGCCGCGCGGAATGATCGTGACCTTGTGCACCGGGTCCGCCTTCGGCAGCAGCTTCGCGATGACCGCGTGACCCGACTCGTGGTACGCCGTAGCGCGCTTCGCTTCTTCGCGGATCACGGCCGACTTGCGCTCCGGACCCATGAAGATCTTGTCCTTCGCGTCTTCGAAGTCCTGCATCTCGACGATGCGCTTGCCGCGGCGCGCGGCGAAGAGCGCAGCTTCGTTCACGAGGTTCGCGAGGTCAGCACCCGAAAAGCCCGGCGTGCCACGCGCGATCACCGCTGCATCCACGTCGTTGGCAATCGGCACCTTGCGCAGGTGCACCTTCATGATCTGCTCGCGGCCCCGAATGTCCGGCAGGCCCACATACACCTGGCGGTCGAAACGGCCCGGACGCAGCAGCGCCTTGTCGAGCACGTCAGAACGGTTGGTTGCCGCGATCACGATGACGCCCGAGTTCGCCTCGAAGCCGTCCATCTCGACGAGCATCTGGTTCAGCGTCTGCTCGCGCTCGTCGTTGCCGCCGCCCATGCCGGCGCCACGATGACGGCCGACCGCGTCGATTTCGTCGATGAACACGATACACGGCGCGTGCTTCTTGGCCTGCTCGAACATGTCGCGCACGCGGGCCGCGCCCACGCCAACGAACATTTCCACGAAGTCCGAACCCGAGATGCTGAAGAACGGCACCTTCGCTTCGCCGGCAATGGCGCGCGCAAGCAGCGTCTTACCCGTACCCGGAGGGCCAACGAGCAGCACGCCGCGCGGGATACGCCCACCCAGCTTCTGGAATTTCTGCGGATCGCGCAGGAAGTCGACGAGTTCGGACACTTCTTCCTTGGCTTCGTCGCAGCCTGCGACGTCGGAGAAGTTGACCGCGTTGTTGTTCTCGTCGATCAGGCGGGCGCGCGATTTACCAAAGGAGAACGCCCCGCCTTTGCCGCCCCCCTGCATCTGCCTCATCATGTAGAACCAGAACACGATGATCAGTATCGTCGGTCCAAGGTAGTACAACGCCGAAACGAGCGCATTCGGCTCTTCGTCGGCCTTGCCGCTCACCTGCACGCCGTATTTCATCAGGTCGCCGACCATCCAGATATCTCCCGGAGAGACGATCTGGTATTTCTGGCCGTCAGCCGGAGTGACCGTGAGGTTCCGCCCCTGCACCACGACACTCTTGACCTTGCCGGCCTTCGCGTCGTCCATGAACTGCGAGTACGAGACGCCTTCCTGGACACGGGGCTTGTCGAACTGCTTGAACACCGTAAACAGCACCAGTGCTATCACCAGCCACACTGCTGCCTTCGAAAACATGTTGTTGTTCAAAGCACCACTCCTTCACTCATAGATGGGCGCCTACATTTGCCTTGCGACACCACCAAAGCATTCTAATCCAGTACACCGACCCCTGCCATAACGTTTCGCTACCGCAGGAATAGCCCGAGCGCCTTGTCCTGCCCGCCTCTTGCGCCCATTGTGCGGTCAGTTCGCGCCTTTTGCACGGCAATCATGCCCCGTTTAACGGGGGCGCTTCAGATGTTTGCCCAATATAAACGTTTCGGACGATTTATCGCGCGAAGCCTTCGGCTTGCGCGCCGCCACAACCTTGAACTGATCCTTGAACTTCTCGACGATCTGGCTGTAGCCGCTGCCGTGGAAACATTTGACTAAAAGGGCACCATCGGGTTTCAGATGATTCTGCGAAAACTCGAGCGCGAGATCGCACACGTGTTCGATACGCGCCGCGTCTGCCGACGCGACCCCGGAGAGATTGGGTGCCATGTCCGAAATTACAAGATCGACTGGGCGCCCACCCACCAATTCTTCCAGTTGCGCGAGCACGTCGTCCTCGCGGAAGTCACCCTGCAGGAACTGCACGTCCGAAATGGGTTCCATGGGCAGGAGGTCGAGCGCGATGATCGTGCCGTCGATACCGCCTTCGCGCTGGTCGTCGCGCTTCGTGCCTTGTGCGAGCTTGTTGCGCGCGTACTGGCTCCAGCTGCCGGGCGCGGCGCCGAGGTCCACGATCACCATGCCGGGGCGGATCAGCTTGTCCTGCTCGTCGATTTCCTTGAGCTTGTACGCGGCGCGGGCGCGATAGCCCTCCCGCTGCGCCATTTTCACGTACGGGTCGTTGATATGGTCGTGCAGCCACGACTGGTTGAAGCGATTTTTTGCCATTAAAGATGAACTCTTGCTGCGTGATTCCGCGCTTTTAGCGGATAATACGCGTTTTATTCGTGCGGCCGTCGCGGCCCGCCTGGCCGGATGTTCTTTCCTCCGCCGGCGTTTTTTTGCCCGCGCCCTGCCGTTCCCCACGGTTTTCCGTTGTTCCGACGCGCTTTGCCCGCTGGCGGCCCGCTACTCGCGGACCGCATCCACGTCTGCCAGGTTGTCAATTCATGCCTGGCGAACTGCGCGGCGCCGTCATTTTAGTCGAGTCTGCCACATCCCATGCCCGCCCTCACTCTTTCCGCCGAACAGCGCTCCGAACTGCGCTCCCAGGCTCACGCGCTCAAACCGGTCGTACTCATCGGCGCCGAGGGACTGACCGACGCCGTGCTCAAGGAAATCAAGGTTCACCTCGCCGCGCACCAACTTATCAAGGTGCGCGTGTTCGGTGACGAACGCGAAGAGCGCCTCGCGATCTACGAAGAGATCTGCGACCGCCTGAGCGCCGCCCCGATCCAGCACATCGGCAAGCTGCTCGTCATCTACAAGCCCGAGGAAGCCAAGGCGAAGGCTACGACCGCGCGCGCCGGCGCCCGCGGCACCGTGTCGCGCCCGTCGGCCGACGTCCCGAGCGCTCGCGAAGCGGGCAAGCGCGGCGCCGCACCGCGCGTCGTCAAGGTCGTCAAGGCCAGCGACAACCCGATGCGCAAGCCGAAGTCGCAAAAAGTGACGGTCAAGGGTAATGAGCGCGTCACGCAAGGCGGCAACATCAAGCGCGCCAAGAAGCGCCAAACCAGCTCGAAGCGGGCCCACCAGGGTTCGAAGTAAAAAAGCGCGGCCTTCGAGCCGCGCTTTTTTTCGGCGCCAGCGGCTGGGGCACTCGCTTACTGAGCGGAAGCTCCGAGGCGCTGCGGCAACGCGCCGCGCGCCGAAGGCAGCAGCCAGACGAGCCACGCACCAAGCAGGCTCTGCACGAGATAGAACAGGCTCGACACGCCATGCAGCAAGCCGAAGCGGCTCGCATAGGGCGAGCTGGCCACATCCATGCCCGCGCTCATGGCCTGAACGCGCAATGCGTTCATAAACGGCTGCAGCGCGAAATAGCCGATCAGCACGCACAGCAGCATGGCGGCCAGAATCCAGCGCAACCGGCGGTAACCCAGCGCGCCGCGGCGCGCGAGCACGTTCGACAGGCCGAGCAGCAGCACGCCACACACCACGCCGATCACGCCTTCAAGGCGAAATAACTGCGCGGCAAGCTCGCCGGCCACCACCCTTTCGAGCGACGCGAACAAAACGGGCGCGACCGCATAACCGATGGTCAGCTGGCTGCCGACCCACAACATGGCCAACAGCCCGAAGATCCGGTGCGGAACGAGCGAAACGGGAGCGGCGTAACTCGCCTGACTTGCGGTACTCACGTCGATATGTCCTCAGACGTAGCGAACCTCGATGACCTCGTACTCGCGCACGCCGCTCGGGGCTTGCACTTCGGCGACGTCGCCTTCGGACTTGCCAATCAGCGCGCGCGCGATGGGCGAGCTGACCGAGATCAGGCCGTGCTCGAGGTCGGCTTCGTCGTCGCCGACGATCTGATAGGTCACCGTCTTGCCCGAATCGAGGTCTTCGAGGTCCACAGTCGAGCCGAACACGATGCGGCCGTCCGCTTCGAGGGTGGACGGGTCGATGATCTGTGCTGCCGACAGCTTCGATTCGATTTCGGCGATGCGGCCTTCGATAAAGCCCTGCTTTTCCTTCGCCGCATCGTATTCCGCGTTTTCCGACAGGTCGCCTTGGGCGCGCGCTTCGGAGATCGCGTTGATGACCGCCGGACGCTCGACGGATTTCAGGCGCTGCAGCTCGCCGCGAAGTTGGTCTGCACCGCGCTTGGTCAAGGGAATCGTGCTCATAAACAACTCGTACGGCCCACAAGGGCCTAAAGAAGGCCGCGCCACGCACGCGTGTCGCGAGCGTTGCGGCCATAAAAAAAATTCCGCGGTTAAGTGCATCCTGCGAGGGCGGCTGCGCAGCCTGGCGCAGCCTGAAAACCCTGTTGGGACGCCGCTTAACCGCGGCACATTCAGCTCTTTTAGCCTGCCTCGTTGAGCGTTAGACAGACAATTGAAGCCTTAGTTTAGGCGAGCATGGAGGCCTTGTAAATCATAGACTTCCAGGTTCTTCAGGTAGCGCAGACCCTCGACGGCCGCGCGTGCGCCCGACATCGTCGTGTAGTAGGTGACCTTGTTGGCCTGCGCGCTCATGCGGATCGAACGCGAATCGGCGATCGCCGAGCGGGTTTCGTCGACAGTCGTGAACACGAGCGAAATCTCGCCGTTCTTGATCATGTCGACAATGTGCGGACGACCGTCCTTCACCTTGTTCACGACCTTCACCGGCACGCCGGCCGCCTCGATTGCGGCAGCCGTGCCGCGCGTGGCGACGATCGGGTAGCCGAGCTCGTGCAGCATGCGCGCGACTTCCACGGCCTTGGGCTTGTCGGCGTCCATCACGGTAATGAAGACGGTGCCCGACTCCGGCAGGCGCGAGCCCGCTGCGAGCTGCGACTTGAAGAGCGCTTCGCCGAACGTCTTGCCCACGCCCATCACTTCGCCGGTGGAACGCATTTCCGGTCCGAGCACCGGGTCGACGGTCGGGAACTTGATGAACGGGAACACCGCTTCCTTCACGCTGAAGTAAGGCGGCACGACTTCCTTCGTCACGCCCTGCTGCGCCAGCTTCTGGCCGACCATTGCGCGCGCCGCGATTTTCGCGAGCGGCAGGCTGGTCGCCTTCGACACGTACGGCACCGTACGCGAAGCGCGCGGGTTCACTTCCAGCACGTAGATGATGTCCTTCTTCGAACCGTCATCCTGCGGCACTTGCTGGATCGCGAACTGCACGTTCATCAGGCCGACCACGTTCAGCGCCTTGGCCATTGCGGCGGTTTGGCGCTTGAGTTCGTCGACCGTTTCCTTCGACAGCGAGTACGGCGGCAGCGAGCAAGCCGAGTCGCCCGAGTGCACGCCAGCCTGTTCGATGTGCTCCATCACGCCGCCGATGAACACGTCGGTGCCGTCGGAGATGCAGTCCACGTCGCATTCGATCGCGTCGTTCAGGAAGCGGTCGAGCAGCACCGGCGAGTCGTTCGACACCTTCACGGCCTCGCGCATGTAGCGTTCGAGGTCGCGCGGCTCGTGGACAATTTCCATGGCGCGGCCGCCCAGCACGTACGACGGACGCACGACGAGCGGGTAGCCGATTTCGTCGGCGAGCTTCAGCGCTTCGTCTTCGGCGCGCGCGGTGCGGTTCGGCGGCTGGCGCAGGTTCAGGTCCTGCAGCAGCTTCTGGAAGCGTTCGCGGTCTTCGGCCGCGTCGATCATGTCCGGCGACGTGCCGACGATGGGCACGCCATTGGCTTCGAGGTCGAGCGCGAGCTTCAGCGGCGTCTGGCCGCCGTACTGCACGATCACGCCAACCGGCTTTTCCAGGTCGACGATTTCGAGCACGTCTTCGAGCGTGAGCGACTCGAAGTACAGGCGGTCGGACGTGTCGTAATCGGTCGACACCGTTTCCGGGTTGCAGTTGACCATGATCGTTTCGTAGCCGTCTTCGCGCATGGCGAGCGCGGCGTGCACGCAGCAGTAGTCGAACTCGATACCCTGGCCGATCCGGTTCGGGCCGCCGCCCAGCACCATGATCTTCTTGTTGTTCGTCGGGTTGGCCTCGCACTCGTCCTCATAGGTCGAGTACATGTAGGCGGTCTTCGTGGCGAACTCGGCCGCGCAGGTGTCCACGCGCTTGTAGACCGGGCGCACGTTCAGCTCGATACGACGGCGGCGCACGTCGGCAGCATTCGCGCCGAGCAGCTTCGCCAGGCGGCGATCCGAGAAACCGCTCTGCTTGAGGTAACGCAGTTCGTCCTTCGAAAGGCTCTCGAGCGTGCGGCCACGGACAGCGGCTTCCTTCTTGATGATTTCTTCGATTTGCGCGAGGAACCACGGGTCGATCGCGGTTTCTTCGAAGATCTCTTCGCGCGTCATGCCCACGCGGAACGCGTCGCCCACGTACCAGATGCGGTCCGGACCGGCTTCGCCGATCTCGCGGATGATCTCGTCGCGGCTCGTGGTCTTTTCGTCCAGACCGTCCACGCCGACTTCCAGACCGCGCAGCGCCTTCTGGAACGACTCCTGGAACGTGCGGCCGATGGCCATCACTTCGCCCACCGACTTCATCTGCGTGGTGAGACGCGGGTCGGCTTCGCGGAACTTCTCGAACGCGAAACGCGGAATCTTCGTGACAACGTAGTCGATGGTCGGCTCGAACGAGGCCGGCGTCTGACCGCCCGTGATTTCGTTCTTGAGCTCGTCCAGCGTGTAGCCGACGGCCAGCTTCGCGGCGACCTTGGCGATCGGGAAGCCCGTGGCCTTCGAAGCCAGTGCCGACGAACGCGACACGCGCGGGTTCATTTCGATCACGATCATGCGGCCCGTTTTCGGGTCGATCGAGAACTGGACGTTCGAACCGCCCGTGTCCACGCCGATTTCGCGCAGCACAGCCAGCGAGGCGTCGCGCAGGATCTGGTATTCCTTGTCGGTGAGCGTTTGCGCCGGTGCGACGGTGATCGAGTCGCCGGTGTGGATGCCCATCGGGTCGAGGTTTTCGATCGAGCAGACGATGATGCAGTTATCCGCCTTGTCGCGGACCACTTCCATCTCGTATTCCTTCCAGCCGAGCAGCGATTCTTCGATCAGCAGTTCGCGCGTAGGCGACAGATCGAGACCGCGCTTGCAGATCTCTTCGAATTCTTCGCGGTTGTACGCGATGCCGCCGCCCGAGCCGCCGAGCGTGAACGACGGACGGATCACGACCGGGTAGCCGCCCGTGCCGGTGGCTTCGGAGATTTCGCCTTGCACCTTGAGCGCCTCTTCCATCGAGTGCGCCACGCCCGACTTCGCCGAACCGAGACCGATCTTGGTCATCGCGTCCTTGAACTTCTGGCGGTCTTCGGCCTTGTCGATGGCTTCCGGCGATGCGCCGATCAACTCAACGTTGTACTTCTTCAGCACGCCGTGGTGGTGCAGGTCGAGCGCGCAGTTCAGCGCGGTCTGGCCGCCCATCGTCGGCAGGATCGCGTCCGGGCGCTCCTTCTCGATGATGCGCTCCACCACTTCCCACGTAATCGGCTCGATGTAGGTGACGTCGGCCGTGTTCGGGTCGGTCATGATCGTCGCCGGATTGCTGTTGACGAGGATGACCTTGTAGCCTTCTTCACGCAGCGCCTTGCATGCCTGCGCGCCCGAATAGTCGAACTCGCACGCCTGGCCGATGATGATCGGACCCGCGCCGATGATGAGAATGCTCTTGATGTCTGTCCGCTTGGGCATAACGCTCTCGCTAAATATTCCTGTGTCTTTTTACGTCTGGCGGCTTGCTGCTTTCTTTGCCTGCCGCCCGGGTACGCGCGTGGGCCGTTCTTCAACCCGGCTCGCTGCGCACCCTGCTCTGCGCTTTCGCTTCGGCTTCAGCGCGGCGCTTACGCCTTCGCCTTGTCCATCAGCGCCGTGAAGCGGTCGAACAGATAGCCGATGTCCTGCGGGCCCGGCGACGCTTCCGGGTGACCCTGGAAGCAGAACGCGGGCTTGTCGGTCAGCTCGAAGCCTTGCAGCGTGCCGTCGAACAGCGACACGTGCGTGACGCGCGCGTTCGCGGGCAGCGTGGCGGCGTCGACCGCAAAGCCGTGGTTCTGCGACGTGATCACCACGCGGCCGTCGGCCAGATCCTTGACCGGATGGTTCGCGCCGTGGTGGCCCGTCTTCATCTTCAGGGTCTTCGCGCCGACGGCGAGGCCCATGATCTGGTGACCGAGGCAGATGCCGAACGTGGGAATGCCGCGTTCGATGAAGGCCTGCGCCGCCTTGATCGCGTAGTCGCACGGTTCCGGGTCGCCGGGGCCATTCGAGAGGAACACGCCGTCCGGGTTCAGCGCGAGCGCGTCTTCAGCCGTCGATTGCGCCGGCAGCACAGTCACATCGCAGCCGCGTTCAGCCAGCATGCGCAGGATGTTCTGCTTCACGCCGTAGTCGAACGCGACGACCTTGTATTTCGGCGCCGACTGCGTGCGGTAGCCTTCGCCCAGACGCCATTCCGTGGTGTTCCACGTGTACGACTTGTCCGTCGAAACGACCTTCGCGAGGTCCATGCCCGCGAGGCCCGGGAACGAGCGCGCGAGTTCGATGGCCTTCGCTTCGTCGTCGGAACCGGCGAGGATCGCGCCGTTCTGCGCGCCCTTGTCACGCAGAATACGCGTGAGCTTGCGCGTATCGATGCCGGCGATGGCGACCACGCCTTCGTCCTTCAGATACTGGCCGAGCGTGCGCTCCATGCGGAAGTTCGAGGCGAGCACGGGCAGGTCGCGGATGATCAGACCGGCGGCATGGACTTTCGTGGCTTCGACGTCTTCGGCGTTGACGCCGACGTTGCCGATATGCGGATACGTGAGGGTGACGATCTGGCGAGCGTAGCTCGGGTCGGTCAGGATTTCCTGATAACCGGTGATGGCCGTGTTGAACACGACTTCACCGATCGTATGACCCGGCGCGCCGATCGAGTAACCACGAAAGACCGTGCCGTCGGCGAGCGCGAGCAGAGCGGGAGAGAATGACGGCAACACGGGAGACTCCTTGGGGGAGCACCCTGTGCCGACCTGTTATCCGACGTTGCGATCTTGCGACCTGAGAGCGGCTGCGGCGTCGGCATCCTTTTCTGTGAAGATCAGGATGCGCGCGCGGCTCGCTCGCTACGCGACCCCATCAGCGGTCGACCGTTGTGGCGCCGGGCCACGAGCGCGCGTTTGTGACGCAGGATCGGGCGGCAGCCGGCCAGTTGACGATGAAGCGCGGGCGGCGGATGAACGGATGGGAAGAGGTAGGCGCTAGGGTGCGGGTTGATAAGCTCAAACCTTGAAATTATAGCGCGAAAGTCACCTTTCCTTCAAATTCCAGGATGACGCTGGCGACGGGGAGCGTGCTCGCTGCCCGGTGCACGGCCCTATCCACTATAGCGGGCGGACGCGTGGCGGCAAGCGCCGCTTCTGTTTTTGGCACCCACCAATGAAAACGCCGCCACCTGGCGGGGTGACGGCGTCAAACACAACAAAAACGGAAAAGTGATCGGAGCGAAATACCATGCGCTGCCCCCGCAACGCATGTTTGAGCACCCTTCGCCAGCCGCTATTTTGTCTGGTGCTTCTGCGCGTGGGTTTCGGCCTTCGGGCGGCTTGCCGCACCCTTCGACGCCTTGCTGGGCGCGGCGCTGACCGTCTTGGCCTTGACAGGTTCGGAAACCTTGACGACCTCGGTGCGCGCGCGACCGTGCTTCTTATCGTATCGCGACTTCGACCCGGTGTCTGCAACGCGAGTGCCAATTCGCTGCACGGCACCACCAGAAACGTTCGCTGCCAGACGTTCCGGCCCCGGTTCGCTCGGCATCGCCTTATTGACCGGCACGTGCAGCACCAGCACCTGACCCGGCGCGACGTAGTCGCGGTGAGTCTTGTTCCACGCCTTCAACTGCCCGAGCGACACGCCATAGCGGCTCGCAACCGTTTCCATCGACTGCTTGCGGCGCACGCGGATCAGCATCTTGCGCGTGTCGGGCACATCCGGCTCCATGGCCAGCACGGCGCTTTCCGCCACGTCGGCGCTGATGTCCTCGTCGTCGCCGTCGTCGGTGCGCGGCACCACGAGCGTCGAACCCGCCTTCAGGCGCATGCCCGCCGGAATCTTGTTCACCGACATCAGCGTGTCGGCGTCAACACCGATCTTCTGCGCGATCGCCGCCGGCGTGGCGCGCGAGTCGGTCGTGTAGACGGTCCAGGAGGAAAGCTGGCCGGAATAGGCCTTCAGGTTGCGCTCGAACGCGCTCGCGTTGTCGAACGGCAGCAGGATCTGCGGGTCGGTCGCGCCGAGAATGATGGGCTTCTTGAACGACGGGTTCAGCGAGCGGAACTCGTCGGTCGTCATGTTCGCGAGCTTGGCGGCGACATCCACGTCGATGTCGTGCGAGGTCGTGACCGTGACGAAATACGGATGGTTCGGAATGGACGGCAGCGTGAGCCCGTACTGCTGCGGGTTCATCACGATGTTCTTGACCGCCTGCAGTTTCGGCACGTAATTACGTGTTTCGTTGGGCATGCGCAGGCTTTGATAGTCGGTCGGCAAGCCCGCCGCCTCGTTGCGCGCAATGGCGCGCTGCACGTTCCCCTCGCCCCAGTTGTAAGCGGCAAGCGCGAGATACCAGTCGCCGAACATGTCGTGCAGGCGCGAGAGGTAGTCGAGCGCGGCGCTGGTCGAGGCCAGCACGTCGCGGCGCTCGTCCTGCCACATGTTCTGCTTGAGGTTGTAGGTGCGGCCCGTGCCCGGCACGAACTGCCACATGCCGGCGGCCTTCGCGACCGACAGCGCCTGCGGGTTATACGCGGATTCGATGAACGGCAGCAGCGCGAGCTCGGTGGGCATGTGACGCGCCTCGAGCTCTTCGACGATGTGATAGAGGTACTTCTGCGAACGCTCGGTCATGCGCGCAACGTAGTCGGGCCGCTGGGCGTACCAGTTGGCGTTCATGTCGACGAGGTCGCTCTGCAGGTCGGGCATCTGGAAGCCGCGGCGAATGCGCCCCCAGAGGTCGGCGTCGGGGCTCGTGAGCTGATCGACGGAACCTTGATCGACGTTAATGGTTTCCCTTGCTGCGGAGGTCTTACGAATGAGGTCGGCGTTGGCCTGGGCGTTGGCTGGTGCTAGAGAACTCGCAGACGGTCCCCCACTCGCACAGGCGGCGAGCATGAGGACCAGCAGCGCACTGAGTATGAATCGCATGAAAATCTACATCCGCATGGCTGGAATTTGCAGCCGATAGTACGGAACGTGCCCGTTTCCGTCAATCGGAATTATTTGAAAAAAATCCATGAAATCCGCAGCTTGGGCGTGATTCCATACGATTGGGTTGAGCATGCCCCCTAACCTGGCTGGGTCAGCGGAACCGATTCTTCCATTCACGCATCATGGCGAAAGCAGCCAGCCGGTCCGGCACCGATTCGTGCAGCGCCTCGGTGAGCGCAGCCTGCACCGACGCATCGCCCGCACGCAGGAACGGATTGACTGCGCGCTCGTGCGCGATCGTCGTTGGCAGCGTCGGCACGCCGCGCTCACGCAGCGCCGCCGCTGCGCGGCTCCACTCGCGCAAATCGGCGTTTTCGGGATCGCAGGCGAGCGCGAAGCGAATGTTTGATAACGTGTATTCGTGTGCGCAATGCACGTGGGTGTTGCCGGGCAGTGCCGCGAGCGCGTCGAGCGAGTCGAGCATCTGCGCGGGCGTGCCCTCGAAGAGGCGGCCGCAGCCGCAGGCAAAGAGCGTGTCGCCGCAGAACACGTGCGGCGTGCCGGCGGCATCCGCCGCCTGAAAATAGGCGATGTGGCCGCGTGTGTGGCCCGGCACGTCGATCACCTTCAAGTCGAGCGCGGGGGCATCCAGATGAACGGCGTCGCCACCCTTCACGCGCGTGACGAACGGGTCGAGCGGGCCGAGCGCCTCGCCGGCCGGGCCGTATACAGGTACAACGGCGTCGGCGAGCAGGTCCGCCACACCGCCGACATGGTCGTTGTGGTGATGGGTGAGTAAAATAGCGACGAGCCGCCAGCCGCGCTTCGCGAGATACGCGCGAACCGGAGCGGCGTCGCCCGGATCGACGGCAACGGCGTTCTGGCCGTCCGAAACGACCCAGATGTAATTGTCTTCAAAAGCCGGAACCGGTACGTACTCGTAGGCGCACGCATCGCTCGAACGCGCGTACTCAAGCGGACTCTTCATGGGGCGACGTATTCTTCGACATGTCTGACCGATTGATTATAGACTGGCCCGCCTGGACCGCCTCGCCCGCTGGCAGGTATGTGCTCGGCTGGGAGCAGGAGCAGCTCGACCGCGTGGTCTCGAACATATTCGGCTACCATGCGCTGCAGCTCGGCCTGCCGCAGCTCGACGCCCTGCGCGAGAACCGCATGTCGTGCCGCGGCCTCGTGCTCGACGCCGCCAGTGCCGCCAGCGCTCCCTACTCCGTACCCGGCGCGCCGGCGCATGCGCACCCGAACGGCGGGCAGACCATGCCCGGCGCGGACGGCGCAACGCCAGACCGCAGCCCGTTGCTGCACGCGCCCGCAGGCCGCAGCACCGTGTGGTGCGACTATCTCGATCTGCCGTTCGAGGCGCAGAGCGTCGACCTCATCGTGATGCCGCACACGCTCGAATTCACGAGCGACCCGCACCGCCTGCTGCGCGAAGCCGAGCGCGTGCTGATGCCCGAAGGGCAATTGCTGATCGTCGGCTTCAACTCGCTTTCGCTGTGGGGCGCGCGTCAGTCGGTCGGCAAGCTGACCGGCCATCCGTTCCTGCCGGCGCGCCAGGACCTGATCGCGTTCACGCGGCTGAAAGACTGGATCAAGCTGCTTGGCTTCGAGCTTGAACGCGGGCGCTTCGGCTGCTATCGTCCGCCGCTCTCGACCGACCAGTGGCTCGGCCGCTACGGCTTCATGGAAGCCGCGGGCGACCGCTGGTGGGCGATTTTCGGCGCTATCTATATGGTGACGGCGATCAAGCGCGTGCGCGGCATGCGCCTCGTCGGGCCACGGAAGGTCAAGAAGCCGGTGCTGGCTGCGAGCCTGAAGCCCGCGGCCACCACCCCTTCCCCAACACGCAACAAGGACTCATGAGCACACCCGACTTCGTCGAAATCTTCACGGACGGCGCCTGCAAGGGCAACCCCGGCCCCGGCGGCTGGGGCGCGCTGCTGCGTTTCGGCACGCAGGAAAAAGAACTGTTCGGCGGCGAGGCCGGCACGACCAACAACCGCATGGAACTGATGGGCGTGATCGCTGCGCTCGAAGCGCTCAAGCGCCCGTGCAAGGTGATCGTGCACACCGACTCGCAGTACGTGCAAAAAGGCATCAGCGAGTGGATTCACGGCTGGAAGAAGAAGAACTGGATGACGGCCGCCAAAACGCCGGTCAAGAACGACGACCTCTGGAAGCGCCTCGACGCGCTCGTCGCCCAGCACGAGGTGGAATGGCGCTGGGTGAAGGGTCACGCCGGCCATCCGGAGAACGAGCGCGCCGACGCGCTCGCGAACCGCGGCGTCGCCACGCTCGCCGCACTCTGAGCCCGCTTGCCGAAACCGCCTTGCGGCTGCCCCACGCTTTCACGCTTTACAAGACATGCGCCAGATCATTCTCGATACCGAAACCACCGGCCTGAACGCCCGCACGGGCGACCGCATCATCGAAATCGGCTGCGTCGAGCTGGTGAACCGCAGGCTCACCGGCAACAACCTGCACTTCTACGTAAACCCGGAGCGTGACAGCGACCCGGGCGCGCTCGCCGTGCACGGCCTCACGACCGAGTTTCTCTCCGACAAGCCGAAGTTCGCCGAAGTCGCGGACGAGATCCTCGACTTCGTGCGCGAGGCGGACATCATCATCCACAACGCGCCGTTCGACATCGGCTTTCTCGACGCCGAGCTCGCGCTGCTCGGCAAGCCGGGGTTCAAGGAGCATTGCGGCGAGGTGATCGACACGCTCGTGCAGGCCAAGCAGATCTTCCCAGGCAAGCGCAACTCGCTCGACGCCCTGTGCGATCGCTTCGGCATCAGCAACGCGCACCGCACGCTGCACGGCGCGCTGCTCGACTCGGAACTGCTCGCCGAGGTCTATCTCGCGATGACGCGCGGCCAGGAGAGCCTCGTCATCGACATGCTGGGCGAGCACGCCGCGCCCGGTGCGGCCGCCGCGCCGCGCGTGCAACTCGAGTCGATCGATCTGCCGGTGATCATGGCGAGCGACGAAGAGCTGAGCGCGCATCAAGCCGTGCTCAACGAGCTCGACAAGGCAGTCAAGGGAACGTCCGTGTGGCGCACCGAACCCGCCCCGGCCGAAGAAAATACGGCCGATGCGCAAAATGCTTAAAAAAGGGCTTTACAAGATCGGAAACGCCCTGCATAATCTCAATCTCTTCGGGTGGTTAGCTCAGCGGTAGAGCACTGCCTTCACACGGCAGGGGTCACTGGTTCGATCCCAGTACTACCCACCAGAATTCCTGGTGTTGGTAACGACAAACACCGAAGAATAAAAGGCCTCGTTGCGAAAGCAACGAGGCCTTTTGCTTTGCGCGAAAGAAAAATGCGATGTCGCCCCCGAGGATTACCCTGCCCTACCCGCCCGGGGTGGTTGCCCCGGGTAGCCATGCTCCTAAGGTAACGCCAGATACAGGCACTACCGAAGCGCGAACCACGATGCCGCGCACGGACAAGGAGACATCATGAACGCACCGCGCGTGGCCGCCCCGCTCTTCCATCTCGAATTCACGGCTTTCCCTCACTGATTCCACCGCACCGAACCCGGCGCGAAGCCGTCCTGCGCCCGCCGGTCCACGTCCTTGCGTTGCCCGCAACACCCCGGCGCCAGCCGGCACAACGAGATCGCCCATGTCCACTTCCTCTTCCTGGCAGCCGAAGTCCGCCTGGACCGTTACGGCCCTGCTCACCGTGCTCGCCATGATCAACTTTCTCGACAAGATCGTGCTCGGCATGGTCGCGGTGCCGCTCATGGCCGACATGCACCTCTCACCTGTGCAGTTCGGTTTTGTCGCCGGCAGTTTCTTCTGGCTCTTCTCGACCTCGACGGTTCTCGTCGGCTTTCTGTCGAATCGCGTCGCGACCCGCTGGATCCTGCTCGCCATGGGCGCAAGCTGGTCGATCCTGCAACTTCCTCAGGCCTTCACCACTAGCACGCTCGCACTGCTGGTCTGCCGCGTGATTCTCGGCGCGGCGGAGGGCCCTTCGTTCCCGACCTCAGTCCACTCGCTCTTCAAGTGGTTTCCGGACCAAAGACGCAGTGTGCCCGTGGCCGTCATCAACCAGGGCGCAGTCGTCGGCATGGTGCTGGCCGGCCTCGCGATTCCCGCGATCACCCAGCGCTGGGGCTGGCGCATGAACTTCCTCGTGCTCGCCGCTATCGGCGCTCTGTGGTGCGTCCTGTGGCTTGCCCTTGGCCGCGAAGGCACCCTGGACAGCGTACGCCGCGCGCCGTCCGGCTCCACCGCGCAAGCTACGGACACTGGCGGCCCCGCCCGTTTGCCCTACCGCAAGATCCTCACCGACGCTTCCGTTCTCTCCATCTTCCTGCTCGGCTTCGTCACCTATTGGCTACTCGGCCAGACCATCACGTGGCTGCCCACCTACCTCGAAAAGGGACTCGGCTTCGGCGGCATTGCATCGGGACGTCTCTTCGCGCTGGTCATCGCATTCGCTGCGCCAGTCAACATCGGACTGAGCGCCCTCTCCCAGCGCATGCTCCAGCGCGGTGCGACCACGCGCGAGGCCCGCGCACGGCTTACGAGCGTCGTCACGATCGCGGGCGGGCTGCTCTTCCTCGCGCTTGCAGCGATCGACCTCACGCCGATGCAAAAAGTGTTCTGCTATGCCGTAGCGGCCGCACTGCCCACGTTCTGCCTGACGCTCGCGCCCGCCATGCTCGCCGAAATGGTGCCGCTTGCCCAGCGCGGCTCGATCATTGCCATCAACACGGCGGTCGCTAGCCTCGGCGCGGCGATCGGGCCGGCCGTTGTCGGCCGGCTCGTCCAGGCTTACACAGCGTCCGGCGCACGCGCTTATGAAATCGCCATTGCACTAACGGCCGTGCTGCTGATCCTCGCTGCGATCGTGGCGCTGCGCTGGCTAAACCCCGAACGCTCGCTACGCACGCTTGGCGAAGCCGCCACACCGATCACCGCCTGAACGAACACGTCACGCGTTTGCCACGATGCGGCGCGCGTGAGCCGTCAATACGACGAGCATCACAACCACAAATACATATCGATACCGGAGAGTGACATGCAAGCAACCATTAGCAAACCTAACGAACCTGAATCTCATACCCGCCAGGCAGAAAGCTGGCCTTTCACGCTCACTCGCCATACCCCGGCCATCGGCGCGGAAATCGGCGACATCGACCTGCGCGATCCGCTCGACGACACAACCTGCTTCGCTTTGCGCCGCGCGCTCCTCAAGTACAAGGTCCTGTTCTTCCGCGACCAGGACATCACGCCCGCGCAGCACGTAGCCATTGCCCGGCGCTTCGGCGAACTGGAAGTCCACCCGACGTTTCCGCATCATCCGGACCACCCCGAGCTGGTCATTCTCGGGCGCAACGACGCGAAACGCGGGCGCGAGAATCTCTACCACTCCGACGTATCGTGGCGCGAGATTCCGTCGATGGGCTCGATGCTGCGCTGTGTGCAGTGTCCCGAAGTCGGCGGTGACACGATGTGGATCAACATGGCCGCGGCCTACGAAGGCCTGCCCGACGACATCAAGACGCGCATTGCCGATCTCACTGCGGTCCACGACTTTCTGCCGCTGTTCGGGATCGCGGTTCCCGAAGACCAGCATGCCGAAATGAAAAAACACTTTCCGCCTACCGCCCACCCGGTTGTACGCACGCATCCTGAAACCGGCGAGAAAATCCTTTACGTCAACGAGGCATTCACAACCCATCTGGCCAACTACGGCCATAAGACCGTCGACCAATACCGCGTGGGCTTCGACTTCAAGCTCGCCGAAATGGAACTGCTGCAGTTTCTGTTTCGTCAGGCGCAGGTGCCCGAGTATCAGGTGCGGCTCAAGTGGCGTCCGAACACGATTGCCTTCTGGGACAACCGCTCGTGTCAGCACTACGCCATTCAGGACTACTACCCGGCGGTGCGCCACATGATGCGCGCGACCGTGATTGGCGATCGGCCGGTTTGAGCCGATGGCGTCGCACTCAGGAAACGCATGATGAAAACACTGAACCGCTTCTATATCGACGGACAATGGGTCGAGCCTGCGCAGCAAGCATCGGGCGCCGCCTCATTCGACATTGTCGATCCTGCCACCGAAGAACGGATTGGCACGCTGGCGATGGGCAGTGCGCACGACGCCGATAGCGCCATCGCCGCGGCGCGCACCGCCTTTCCAACATGGTCCGAAACCCGCCGCGAGACGCGTATCGCGCTGCTCGAGCGCGTTGCCACGATCTATCAGCGGCGCCTGCCCGAGATCGCCGATGCCGTGCGCCAGGAAATCGGCGCGCCGATCTCGCTGTGCAATGCGCTGCAAGCGCCGATCGGCCTCGCCCAGCTGCGCGCGGCGATCGACACCCTGCGCGACTTCCCGTTCGAAACGACGCACGGCAAGAGCTACGTGTGCCGCGAGGCAATCGGCGTCGCCGCGCTCATCACGCCCTGGAACTGGCCGCTGAACCAGATCATGGCCAAGGTCGCGCCGGCACTCGCCGCAGGCTGCACCGTCGTGCTCAAGCCCTCGGAAATCGCGCCGCTCGACGCCATGATCTTCGCCGAGATCATGCACGAGGCTGCTACGCCGCGCGGTGTGTTCAACATGGTGTTCGGCGAAGGCCGCACGGTCGGTGCGCGGCTCGCGTCGCACCCTGACGTGGACATGGTTTCCATCACGGGCTCGACCCGCGCGGGGGTCGAGGTCGCGATCGGCGCGGCGCCTACCGTCAAGCGTGTCGCGCAGGAACTGGGCGGCAAGTCTGCCCTGCTGATTCTCGACGACGCCGATCTGCAGTCCGCCGTGGCAAGCGGCGTCGCGCAGTGCATGGCGAATTCCGGGCAGACCTGCATCGCCCCGACGCGCATGCTGGTCCCGCGCACGCACTACGACGAGGCGGTCTCGATCGCGGCGGCAGCCGCAAACGCGATCCTGGTCGGCGATCCGGCAGACCCGGCAACGCGCATGGGCCCCCTCTCGAACCGCGCACAGTACGACAAAGTGCAGCGCATGATAGAGGCCGGCATGGCGGAAGGCGCACGCGTGGCGGCAGGAGGCTTGGGGCGCCCGCCCGGCCTGACGCGCGGCTTCTACGCACGGCCGACAATCTTCGCCGGCGTGCACAACGGCATGACGATCGCACGCGAGGAGATCTTCGGCCCGGTGCTGGCGATCATTCCCTACGACGACGAAGAGGACGCCATCCGGATTGCGAACGACAGTGTCTACGGGCTCGCTGGCTACATCGCCACAAGCGACCCGCAACGCGCGCGCAAGGTGGCGGCGCGCCTGCGTGTGGGTTCGGTGCGCATCAACGGTGCGATGCTCGATGTGAGCGTGCCGTTCGGCGGTTACAAGACGTCGGGGAATGGCCGTGAATATGGCGCAGAGGGGCTGGCCGAATTCCTCGAGTGCAAGTCGGTGACGATGTAAGTCACCATCAAACGCTGCTGCGCTTCGCAAACGAGGCGGCAAGCAGCGCTTGCTGCGCACCGCCCTCATCTCCTCCCCCAAAAAAAGCGGGACCGGCTTTCCGGTCCCGTTCTGCGCTCACACCGCTTATCGACACCCTAGAAAGTCGAAAGCGTCAATGTGTTAGTCACCGAGGTCACACCGGCCACGCTCTGAACAACGCGCGTCGCCTGCTCGATCTGCGCCTGCTCCGGTACCCATCCCTCGAGCGTCACTGCGCCATTGGCCGCGCGCACGGTGATGCCGCTCGCGCGTAGCCCCTTTGCTTTCGCGAGCGCGTTCAGCACGCGCCGGCGCAGCGCGCGGTCAGCGGCCTTCGCCGAGGCCGGCGTTGCGCCGACGGAAGCCGCGGCGGCAACGGGCGCGGAAGACGACGCCTCGCCGCCTTGCGCGTGAGCCTGCAACGATGCGGCAAGCAGCATGGCCACGGCAAGCGCCCGGCCGTTGCGAATGACATTCATCCTGGTCCCTCCTTGTTGATGGTGGGTGGCGGCCGCGCCGCGCCCGTGCGTGCCGCCAACCGCGGCGCAGCGAAGCGCGGCACTGCCTGTTCAGAAGCGATGCGTCATGCCGACCACGGCGAGCACCTGCTTCGTGTCCGTGCTCGTCACCGAAACGCCCGGCCAGCTCATCGTCGCTGTGCCGTTGTTCTTCATGTAGCCCGCGCGCATATAGAACGCCGTGCGCTTCGAGAGACTGTGATCCACGCCGATCTGCACGCCGGGCGTGTTGTCGTGCGCGCCACGCACGTTGCGCTCGAACCCTGCAATCTCGAACGTATCGGCCGACGTCGCCTGAACCGTCGCGCCGAACTCCATCACGCTCGACGATTTGCCCGCGCCGAGCAGCGCCGCGAGCGAATGCGCTGGCGCGTCGTGCGGCTTGTTGTACGCATAGTTGAATTGCAGATTGACAATGCCGATGCGGTAGCTGAGCACGCCCGTGTAGTGTTCTGTGCCGAGCAGGTTGAGCGGTCCGGGCAGCCCCGCGATCGTCGCCGTGCCGGGATGCTGATACTGGTAAGCGATGCCGGCGTAGAGTCCGTAACCCGAATACGTAAGCCCCAGGTCGAGTATGTTGCCCGAGGTCTGCGGAACCGGCTGGGTGACGGTGGCCGTAAAGCCATACATGCCGTAAAACTGGACCCCCGCGAGATTCGGCGACTTGTAGAGCATGGAATTGCTCGTGCGGCCCGTTGCGGACTGACTCGCAAGCGTATTGCGATCGACCGCGAGCACCGCGGCCGAGAGCGGCGAGAGCACTTCGTTGCCACGGAACGGATCGGTCGGATACACGACCCAGAACGTCGGCTGATACTGGCGCCCAAATGTCAGCGAGCCATAGTTCTCGTGCGTGAGGCCAACCCAGGCCTGACGGTAGAAGATCGCGCTGGTATCCGCGAGCAGACCGCCGTTGTTGATGTTGTAGCCGGCTTCGGTGTCGAACACCGCCTTCAGCCCGTTGCCTAAATCTTCAACTCCCTTCAGGCCGAACATCGACCCCGTGTTCCCGCCGCTTCGTTCGGAATACGAATTCTTCGCGCCGTTGTGCAAATACTGAATGAACACATCTGCCACGCCATACAACGTCACGCTCGACTGCGCCGCGGCGCTACCGGCCACCACGGCCAGCGTCGCCCCGCAAATACCCTTGCTGATAGAACGCATGCATGTCTCCTCTTTATGATTGCCGCGTGCAACAGCGCGGCGAATGTGTAACCCGTTTGGCACAGCGAAGCACATGCGGCGCAGTGTTGCAGGGACGATGGAGGGGACAACTACCCGAACGGAGTGGGGACGGGAATACCCCAACCGTCGCATGAAACCGGATGCGCAACGCCCAGATACAGGCCTGGATGCAGGCCCACGAAACTGGCGCGCCCTGCTGCGCAACCCGCAACGTCAACGTGCGCCAACCACCCGCGCGGGGTGGTGCCGCCGTGCCCCAGTCGGCTCACGATCGCACTATCGCGCCTGGCGTTGCAGCGGCGCATTCTGGAGCGGCCTTGCATGCATCAAAATCCAACCGCAAGCGCGACGCGAAAGTTGGCGCACACGCGCCAGATCGTCTGCACCGGCTACGTGCGCGACGACGGCCTCTACGACATCGAGGCCCGCATGACGGACACGAAGGGCCACGATTCGGCGCTGTTGTTCAAGGACGTGCCGCGCGGTAGCCCGATCCACGACATGCGGTTCACGATCACGATCGACGCCCATCTCGTGATTCGCGCGGCGCACGCGCACACGGAAAGCGCGCCCACGCCCTGGTGCTCGCAGATCAACGAGGCCTACGCAAAGCTGGCCGGCATTGCGATTGGCAGCGGCTTCATGAAGGAAGTGAAGGCGCGCCTGGGCGGCGCATTGGGCTGCACGCACCTCACCGAGTTGCTCGGCCCGATGGCTACTACTGCGTTCCAGACGATCATGGGGCTGCAGGAGGGTGCGCACACGAGCCTCGCCGCAGCCGCCCAACGCGAGGGGAAGCCGCTTTTGCCCATGCTCGACGCATGCCACGCATGGCGCGTGGACGGCGAAGTCGTGCATGCACTGCGCGAGCGCGCGGGCGAGCCTGCTGCGCGCGCGCGAGTGAGCGCCGATGTCTAGCGGCCGGTATCGCCCCCTGCCGGTCCTCATTGCGCTACCGCAAAGCCGACCGGCACGCGCGGCGCGCTCGCTCGCGTGCCCGCATAACCGTGCGCGCTACAATAGCCCGATACTCGTTTCGTCATCGGGCGTGCGCAGTCGTCGCGGCGCCATGACTGCAAGGCGCACGCGAACATGCCGCAACGCTGGCCCGACTCCCCATCCGCCGCCACCGGCGCGCCGTCGCGGGTGATGGCGCCGCGCAACAAAACGCGCGTCGTCGCACGCGAGCGTGTGGTCAGCCAACTCATCGAGGCCCGGCGCAAGCGTTGCATTGTGCTCCAGGGGCCGGCCGGCTGCGGCAAGACCACCACGCTGCTCGCCTGGCGCGAGGCGCTGCTGCCGCTAGGCTTCAATCTCGCGTGGCTCACGCTCGCGCCGGAAGACGACGATCTCGCGAGCTTCGTCGACGGTCTCGTGGCAAGTCTCGCCCAGGTCGACCCGGCCATTTGCCGCGAGGCGGCCCTCCTCGGCGGCCGCGGCGTGGACGACGAAGCGGTCGAGCGCACCGTGATCGCGCTCGTGCGCGCCATCGCCGCTCGCACAGCCGACCTTGCGCTCGTCGTCGACGATCTCGACCACGTCACCAATTCACGCAGTCATCGTGCCCTCCAGTGGCTGATCGATTACGCGCCGTCGAACCTGCACATCGTGCTGGTGTCGCGCGGCAGCTTTCCGGTGTCGCTCGGCCGCCTGCGCGATCGGGATCTGGTGCTGGAGCTCAACATGCGCGACCTGCGCTTCACCTTCGCCGAATCCGCAACATATCTGCGGGCGCAGCTTGGCGAAGTCAGCGACAAGGATGCGCGCGAGATGCACGAGCTGACCGATGGCTGGGTGGCCGGCCTGCAGCTTTTCTCCATGCATCTGAAGCGCCGCCGCTCGGCGGACGTCGTCCCGCCCCTCGCGAGCATGCAGCTTCACGACGCGAGCGCTTTTGGAAACTACTTCGAACGGGCGGTGCTCTCCCGCCTTTCGGCAACCGAGGTCGAGCTGCTCGTGCGCACTTCGGTTTGCGCGCGCCTGTGCTCGTCGCTGTGCGTCGCGCTCGTCGGCGACGAGCAGCCGCCAGAGGAAGTCCTCGCGCTGCTCGCACGCCTCGAAGCGGACAACCTCTTCATCATGCAGGTAGAACGCGTCGGTAATGAGACGTGGTACCGGCTCAATCCGCTCTTTCGCGAGACCCTGCTCGATCGCATGCGCACGCGAAGCGAGGCCCTGCAGCACGCGGTGCATCACGCGGCCTGGTGCTGGTTCCGCGACCAAGGGCTACCTGAAGAAGCCGTGCGCCACGCGCTGCAGGCCGGCGAAGCGGCCGCTGCTGCCGAGCTCGTACTGTCGGTGGCGCGCGATCTGCAGTTGTCCGGCGATTTGCGCAAGCTCGTCTCGCTCATTCACCTGCTGCCGCACGCCGAGATCGAGGCGCGCATCGACCTGCGACTGTGGCGTCTGCAGCTCGAACTGTATGCGCGCGACTTCGAAGCCTGCGCCGCAAGCATCGCGCGCCTCGACACCGCGATTCCCGCCGAAAACACCCAGGCGCGGTACCGCCTCTTGCTGCTGCGCGCGGCCGTCGACGTGCAACGCGACGACGCCGACAGCGCGGCGGCCATCCTGCCCGCGATTCTCGCCGCCCCGGTCGACGCCACGAGCCAGTCGATCGGCGCGCGCAGCAACCTGCTTTCCTGGCTCTACATGCGGCGCGGGGAATACGAAGAGGCACGCGCCGCGCAACACGACACCCCACGCCCGCTGCACGCCGGCTCCCCGTTGATGGGCACTTCCGCGGGCGTGCTCAACGGGCGCTGCCTGGTCGGCTTCAGCTACGCGCTCGAAGGGCAGTTCCTGCAGGTCGAGCGCATTAGCCGCGACGTCCTCGCGGAGGCCGACGAACGTGGCAGCAGCACGGCGGAGGCCGCGTGCTTCGCGGCGGCGCTGCTTGGCGAGGCGCTCTACGAGTTCAACGACATCGCCGGTGCGAGACGGCTGCTCGAAGATCGCGTCGATGTGCTCGAGCGCGTATCCATTCCGGACTCCGTACTACGTGTGCACACCGTGCTCTCTGCCGCGCATTGGGCGGAGGGTCACCGGCTCGATGCATTCGCGTATCTCGATCGGCTCGAGGAGTACGCAAGCCGGCACGGCCTGCCGCGGCTCCTCGCGCACAGCCTCGCCGCGCAAGTCCGCCAGCATCTGCATTGCGGCCAGTTCGAAGACGCCGAAACCGATCTCGCGCGACTCGACATGATCGCGGCACGTTTGCGGCCCACGCGGCCGAATGCGTGGCACGACGTCCACGCGCTCGCGGAGCGCTCCCATGTCAACTGGTGCCTCGCACACGAAGACTTCGAGGGCGCGGCCTTGCGCCTGCCCGAACTCATTGCGCATTGCAGCGAGCGCGGCTGGCAGCACCACATGGTGCAGTTGCGCATGCAGTCGGCGCTCGTGGATCACCGCCGCGGTCGTCTGGAAGTTGCCCGAGAAACCGCGCTCGCCGGCTTGCGCCTCGCCCACCGGCTCGGCCTCGTGCGCAGCGTGCTCGACGTGGACGCGGGGATCGTTGCCTTCGCGGACCAGGTTGTGCATGGCATGGCGGGCGAAACGGACGAAGCAGACACTGGCGCCGATCCCGTGCTGGCGTTTTACGTCGACCGGTTGCGCGCCGCGCAGGACACGGCAGCCGCACTCGCCAGCACAACGAACGAAGCTTCGCTCCAGCGCGACGCAACGCCAAACGGGGCCGAAACCCTCAGCGAGCGCGAGACCAAGGTCGTGAGTCTGCTGGCGCAGGCGCTGCCGAACAAGAAGATCGCCCGCACGCTCGGCATCTCGCCCGAAACGGTCAAGTGGCATCTCAAGAACATCTACGGCAAGTTGGGCGTATCGAGCCGTGATGAAGCGGTCGCGCGCGTGCGCGATCTGGGCATCGATCCCTGACGGGCGCCCCGCCCGGGCACGGGCGCGCATGCGCCACCCGGTACGGGTGGTACGACTGCCGGCACCACCCGCTATGCTTGTTTTCAAGGGGTTTCGCCCGACGAAACCCCTCCCGGAAAAATCAACGTGGTGCACCTCAAGGGTTGCACGCAAACGTTCAGGAGACACGGCTTAATGAGTACGCTCTCGGCCAGTACTGCGCCGGCGGTTGCCGTCCGGCCTCTACCCATGCCCCACCGCCAAACGCTCGTCGAGCGGCGCAGCGACGGCAGCCTGATCCTGCGCCCGGCAAATCCGCCGCCAGCCATTACGCAAAAGAGCTTCGTGGATTTCGTCGAGGGCTGGGCGCTCACGCGCGGCGAGACCGCCGCATTTTGCGAGCGCGGGAGCGATGGCGCATGGCGGCGCCTGAGCTGGCGCGAACTCTGGCAGCAGGTGCAGTGCGTCGGCGCCGCGCTGCTCGAGCTGGGCCTCGATCAGGCGCACCCGCTCATGCTGCTCTCCGGTAATTCGATCGAACAGGCCGTCGTGCTGCTCGCCGCCGAATACGTGGGCATTCCCACCGCACCGGTTTCGCCCGCCTACGCGACGCTGAGCCAGGACTTCGCGCGTCTGAAGGCCATAGCGGAACTGGTGCCGCCCGGCGCATTGTTCGTGCAGAACGCCGCCCCCTTCGAACGTGCACTCGCCACGCTCGCGCACTGCCACGCGCCGGTCGTCGCCGTGCAAGGCGCCGGCGCAGGCCAGCTCGACTGGGCGACGCTCGCGCAGACCGAACTGACCGCGACGCGGCGCGCCGCAGTCGCCGCCGCGCATGCCGCGATCGCGGCGGATGCAACAGCACGCGTGCTCTTCACGTCCGGCTCGACCGGCACACCCAAAGGCGTCGCCCTGAGCTACGGCAATCTCAAGGCCGTAGCCGCCTACTACGCCGACAATCTCGCCTTCCTGCTCGACACCGAGCCTGTGTTCCTCGACTGGCTGCCATGGCATCACGGCCTCGGCGGCGTGCTCAACCTGGGCCGCTCGATCCAGTTCGGTGCGACCCACTATATCGACGACGGACGCCCCGTGCCCGGCCTCATCGAGCGGACGGTGCGCAACCTGCGCGAGGTGGCGCCCACGATTTTCACGAGCGTCCCGTCAGCCTGGGCCGTGCTCGCGAACGAGCTCGAACGGGACCCTGAACTCGCGGCGAACCTGTTCTCGAAGGTTCTCTTCTTCGGCTATGGCGGCGCGAGCCTGCCCACCGATGTCCACGAGCGCATCCAACGCGTGGCCGAAAAGACCGTTGGCCAGCGCATCGCCTTCGCGACCGGCCTCGCCTGCACGGAAACGAGCGGCATGGGGACGATGTGCGGCTGGATCACCAACACGATCAGCAATATCGGCACACCGGTTCCGGGTTCGGAAGTGAAGCTCGTGCCACTCGAAAGCGCAGACGGCCGCTACGAGATCCGCATGCGCGGCGCGAACGTGTTCGGCGGTTACATCAAGCAGCCGGCGCTCACGGCGGCCGCCTTCGACGAGGAAGGCTTCTTCCGGCTCGGCGACGCCGTGCGCCTCGCCAATCCCGAAAACCCATCGGACGGCATGCTGTTCGCCGGTCGTGTCGTGGAAGACTTCAAACTCACGAACGGCACATGGGTGCGCACGGGCGCGATGCGGCTCGCGCTGCTCGATCGCTGCGCCCCGCTGCTCACCGACGCCGTGATCTGCGGACACGATCACGATTACGTCGCCGCGCTCGCCTGGCCGAACGTTCCGGCGTGCCAGCGTCTCGCGCCCGAACTCGCGGGCCTCGACGCCGCCGCGCTGGCGCGACACCCTGTCGTCGTCGCCGCACTGAGCGAGCAGTTGCGCAACCAGCGCGCGCAAGGTGCGAGCGTTCACGTCGAACGGCTGCTGCTGATGGCAGAGCCGCCCTCCATGGACGCGAACGAAATCGCCGACAAGGGTTATGTCAATCAGGCTGTCACGCGCACGCGCCGGGCCCACCTCGTCGACGCGCTCTTTCACGCCGAACCCGCCGCGCATGTCGCTCGCGCGCGTTGATCTCACCCTCAACACTCCCAACAGCAACCGCTTACGTTCAGGACTCCGATATGCAAATCAACCGTAACGTCTTTCGCGACGACCACGAGATGCTGCGCACCACCGCGCGGCGCTTCCTCGAAAAGGAATGCGTGCCGAGGCAAGCCGAATGGGACAAGGCCGGCAAGGTCGATCGCGAGACCTGGCTCAAGGCCGGCCGCGAAGGCCTGCTATGCCTGACGCTGCCGACCGAATACGGCGGCGGCGGCGGCGACTTCGGCCACGCGGCCGTGTTCAACGAGGAAGTCAGCCGCGCCGGGTTGAGCGGCCTCGGCTTCGGGGTTCACTCGGACATCATCGCTCCGTACATTGCGCGGCTCGGCAACGAGGAGCAAAAGCAGCGCTGGCTGCCGAAGGCCTGCTCGGGCGAATACATCCTCGCCATCGGCATGACCGAGCCGGGTACGGGCAGCGACCTGAAGGCCGTGCGCACGACCGCCGTACGCGACGGTGACGAGTACGTGATCAACGGCAGCAAGACCTTCATCAGCAACGGCCTGAATGCGGACCTCATCATCATGGTCTGCAAGACCGACCCGGCGGCCGGCTCCAAAGGCGTGAGCCTGATCGTGGTCGAAACCGACCGCGAAGGCTTTCGCCGTGGCCGCAAGCTCGAAAAGGTGGGCCAGCATGCGCAGGACACCGCGGAACTCTTCTTCGACAACGTGCGCGTGCCGGTCTCGAACCGGCTTGGCGAGGAAGGCAAGGGCTTCGCCTACCTGATGACTGAACTGCCGCAGGAGCGCCTCTCCATCGCCGTGAACGCGGCTGCCAAGCTCGAAGCCTGCCTCGAGCACACACTGAACTACGTGAAGGACCGCAAGGCATTCAATCAGACCGTGTGGGACTTCCAGAACACCAAGTTCAAGCTCGCCGACATCAAAGCTCAGGCGCTCGCGGTGCGGCTCATGGTCGATCACTACCTGTCTGAACACGTGCGACGCCGCCTCACGCTGGAGGAAGCCGCTGTCGTGAAGCTCTTCGCGACCGAAACGCTCGGCAAGGCGCTCGACGAAATGGTGCAGTTGCACGGCGGCTACGGCTACATGCTCGAATATCCGGTGGCCCGCGCATTCGCCGACGCTCGCGTGATGCGCATTTACGGCGGCACGAGCGAAGTGATGCGCGACCTCATCTCACGCAAGCTTTAAAAAAATTCAACTCACTCAGGAGTACTGATATGACTCGAAGTGCATACATCGCCGGCGTCGGCATGATTCCGTTCAAGAAGCCCGGCGCGAGCGACACCTACGACGTGATGGGCGCCACCGCGATCCGCCAGGCGCTCGCCGACGCGGGCATCGACTACAGCGATGTGCAGCAGGCCTATGCGGGCTACGTCTACGGCGACTCGACCTGCGGACAGAAGGCCCTTTATCAGGTCGCCATGACGGGCATTCCGGTCATCAACGTGAACAACAACTGTGCGACGGGCTCGTCCGCGCTCTATCTCGCGCGCCAGGCCGTGCAGAGCGGCGCGGTCGAGTGCGCGCTCGCGGTTGGCTTCGAGTTCATGCAGCCCGGCGCACTCAAGTCGATCTGGAACGACCGCAAGAGCGCACTCGAGCGCGCGATCGACATCACCGACGAGCTGGTCGGCCAGCATGAGGGTTTGAGCAACGCCATCCGCCAGTTCGCGGGCGCGGGTCTGTCGCACATGAAGCAATACGGCACGAAGCTCGAAACCTTCGCGAAAATCCGCGCGAAGGCGAGCCGCCACGCGGCGCGCAATCCGCTCGCCGTGTTCCGCAACGTGGTTTCGACCGAAGACGTGATGGCCGCACCCATGCTCTGGGAAGGCGTGCTCACGCGCCTGATGGCCTGCCCGCCCACCTGCGGAGCGGCGGCGGCGCTCGTCGTGTCCGAGGCGTTCGCGAAGAAGCACGGCCTGCGCACCGACGTGGTGATCGCCGGCCAGGCGCTCACCACCGACACCCCGAGCACGTACGACGCGCGAGACATGATCCGCGTGGTCGGCTTCGACATGACGCGCTCGGCTGCGAAAAGCGCCTACGAGCAAGCCGGCATCGGGCCGCGCGACATCGACGTGATCGAGTTGCACGACTGCTTCGCGCAGAACGAGCTGCTGACCTACGAGGCGCTCGGCCTGTGCGCGGAAGGCGAAGGCGAAAAGCTCGTGAACGACGGCGACAACACCTACGGCGGCAAATGGGTCGTCAACCCGTCGGGCGGCCTGCTCTCGAAGGGGCATCCGCTCGGCGCAACGGGCCTCGCGCAGTGCTACGAGCTCACACAGCAACTGCGCGGCACGGCGAGCGAGCGCCAGGTCGAAGGCGCGAAGGTCGCGCTCGCGCACAACGTGGGTCTCGGCGGCGCGTGCGTCGTCACGATCTACAAGCGCGCGTGAGCGTGAGCACGGCTGACGACTGGGAGTCAATCACATGATCGACAAGCAACACATCGGCAAGACGCTGCCCGCGTTTCGCGCCGTAGCCGAAGCGGGCCGGCTGCGCTTCTTCGCACAGGCGATTGGCGAAACGAATCCCGTCTACTTCGACGAGTCCGCCGCGCGCGACGCAGGGCACCCCGGCCTGCCGCTGCCGCCCACCTTCCTGTTCTCGCTCGAATTCGAGCAGCCGGACGGGTCCTGGCGCGACGAGATCGGCATCGAGCTGCCGCGCATCCTGCACGGCGAACAGTCTTTCACGTATCACCGGCTCGCCTATGCGGGCGACGTGCTGCTGTTCGAGTCGCGCATCGCCGACATCTACGACAAGAAAGGCGGCGCGCTGGAGTTCGTCGTGCGCGAGACGCGCGTCACGAACCCGCGCGGCGAGCACGTGGCCGATCTGCGCAGCGTGATCGTGCAACGCAACGGCTGAAGGGAGACCTCGCATGACCATCCAGTACGACACGATCGAGGTGGGCGACACGCTCCCTCCCCTCGAACTGCCGAGCGTGGACCGCAAGATGCTCGCGCTCTTCGCAGGCGCCTCGGGCGACCACAACGCGGTGCATATCGACATCGACTACGCGCGGCGCGCGGGCATGCCCGACGTGTTCGCGCACGGCATGCTCTCGATGGCCTGGCTGGGCCGCCTGCTCACCCAATGGGTCGATCAGCGCCAGTTGCGCCAGTTCGGCGTGCGCTTTGTCGGCATCACGCACCTCGGCCATCGCATCGTCTGCACGGGGCGCGTGGTCGAGAAGTTCGAAGCCGAAGGCGAGCGTCGCGTGCGCCTCGAAATCCAGACCGCCAACCAGTATGGCGAACCGCGCGTCGTGGGTGACGCCGTGGTCGCGCTCTGAACCCACCCGCATCAATCGATAGAAGGAGTCAACAGCATGGGTAAGCTCGACGGCAAGGTGGCACTCGTCACCGGCTCGGGACGCGGCATCGGCCGTGCAATCGTGGAAAAGCTCGCTAGCGAAGGCGCGCGCATTGTCGTGAACGACCTCGACGCCGATCCGGCGCACGAAACGGTCGAAGCGCTGCGCAAGACAGGCGCCGAAGCGGTAGCCTGCGTGGGCAACGTGACGGCGCCGGACTTCGCCGAGCGCTTCATCAACACGGCGATGAGCACGTACAAGGGCATCGACATCATCGTCAACAACGCCGGTTACACCTGGGACGATGTGATCCAGAAGATGACCGACGAACAGTGGTACGCGATCCTCGACTGCCACATGACCGCGCCGTTCCGCATCCTGCGCGCCGCGTACCCGCATGTGAAGGCGCTGCACGCGGCCGACGTCGCCGAAGGGCGCGAGGTGTATCGCAAGATCGTGAACATCTCGTCCACGTCCGCGCTCAATGGCAACGCCGGGCAGATGAACTACTCGTCCGCGAAGGCGGGGGTGATCGGCATGACGCGCGCACTCGCACGCGAATGGGGGCGCTTCAACGTCAATGTCAATGCGGTGGCGTTCGGCCTGATCCACACGCGCATGACGAGCGCCGACGCGAAAGCGGGCGCGACGGTGAGCATCGAAGGGCGCGAGATCCGCGTAGGCCTGAACCCCGAGTTGATCAAGACGCATGCGCAGCGCAATCCGCTCGGCCGGGGCGGTACGCCCGAAGAAGCGGCGGGCGGCGTGTATCTGTTCTGCTCGCCCGAGTCGAACTACATCACCGGCCAGACGGTCGCGGTAGCGGGCAATCTTCAGTAAAGCGAAGCAACGACTTGTCCAGTCCGGAAACCCGCCGCCGCGCGGGTTTTCTCTTTTTCGGGGCCTGATTAAGCGCCGGGTGGTCTATTCAGCGCCCGTATCGAGGCCAATGCCGCGCGCCATGCCCGTCGCCGCGAACACCATGACGACGACCAGCACCGTCTGCCACACGCCGATGCGTGCATATTTCGGCGCGCCGGTCAGATCCGGCACGTCACCTCGGCGCACGGCGAGGCGCCAGCGCAACAGCGCCATCATCGGGGCAATCTCGAGCAGGAGGATCAGCACGAGCGCGCCCATCTTCACGTGAAAGAGCGGTTCGTGCAGGTAGTACCCGGCGCCCTTCTCGAAGCCGCCGAACGCGCGCATGGCACCGGTGACGATCAGCACGACGGCCGAGCCGCCCCAGCCGTTGTCGGCGCTGAAGATCACCGGCAGGTCCTCGGTGGAGGTGCAACGGCGCAGTCCGCGTGTACGCCGCAGGATGGACGCGAGCGCGAAGCCGAAGGCCAGCAGGTGAATGGCGGCGAGCAACCAGCGTATGAGCATTGCGACTCCTTCGAGTGGACGACAGGAACGGCAAGCAACAAAAAAGCGGGCGTATATGGGCGCGGCGTCATGCAGCCGGGCCCTGTCGGGTGCGTCAGGTCTGCTTCAGCGCCGAGTCGAGAGCGCGCGAGGCCGTGCGGTCCCCTTCGGACGCAAGCGACACGCGAAACACGGTCTGGCGGTTATGGCCCGCCGCAGCCGGCGAATCCCAGAGCAATTCGATCTTCGGCCGGCGCGCGGACTTGCCCGCAGGCTTGGACGATGACGACGCCGATGCCTGACGCGGCACAGTGTGCGCGCCGGGTTCTCGCGTGGCCGCGGGCGGCACGCCCGCCAGCGTAGCGGCGGCATCGGGAGGATCCGCACTGGCAACCGGCTCGACAACGCCGGCCGCGACCGCGGGATCGTCCACCTGAGCGCGCTCGGGTGCAGGCAGGCGCGCAGGCTCCGCCATGACCACCCCGCCCTGCGGCGCCCCCGAAAGCCAGCGCACCGACAGTTCACGCGCATCGTACTGCCCGACCTTGCGGCTTTCCTGCCAGACGACCGTCGTGCGCGTGGCCGGATCGATCGACACGGCGAAGCGCCCGATCGCGAAACGCCGCGCCGCGAAGTTGCTGCGCCAAAGCGCGCGCGGCCGGCAGATCCAGACCACGGCGGCATAGAGCGCGGGGGCGGCGACGAGCCAGCCGTTGGTATCGGCCACCGCGTGGAAGGTGCGCCGCCAGCCGGCGGTCCAGACAAACACGCCGATCGAGCCGATCGCGAACAGAAAGCCGAGCACGCCGAAGAAGCGCAGCGCCTGGCGCAGCCACTGCGGCAGCGGGTGAAACGGCCGCTCGACGCGTGCCTTCGCGCCCGGCAGGACGATCAGCAGAAATAGGAAGACGAGATTCAGGCTTGCCGCCGGCGACGACGCCATGCCTTCGAGCGCGGCGAGGAAATTCATCTGCGCCATGGAGTGCAGCCAGCGCGCCAGGATCACGAGCCCGATCGCGCGCAGCGCGAAAAGCGTCCCGGCGCCGGGTACGGTCGCCGTGGGCGTCGGTCGGGTTCTGGCCAAGGGTCTTCTCCTCTGTCGACCAGAGTTCGCGCTTCAGCGCGTTACTCTGGTCCCATGCAAAGCACGCTTTTGTGGGCGCCGCGGATTTTACGGCACGGCCATTATAGGGACATTAAGCGTGCGCCTCACTTGCCGGCGCAGCGAATGTGACAACGCCCCGGTGCACAGGCACCAGGGCGTTGGGGAAAAGCGGGAAAACCGGGCGCGCCGCAGCGCGTCCGGTTTCGGTGCGCAGCTTAGCCGGCGTTGACTTCGCGCAGCACCGTGCGATGCTTCTGGCGCAGCAGTTCTTCGTACACGGCCACGTAGTTGCGCGCCATCACCTTCGACGAGAAGCGCGACTCGAACGCGGCGCGCACCTTCTCGCGCGGCAGCGTCGACAGGCGCTTGATCGCGGCGACTGCGCTGATTTCGTCTTCGACGACGAAGCCCGACACGCCGTTCTCGATGACTTCCGGCACCGAACCGCGCTTGAACGCGATGACCGGCGTGCCGCAGGCCATGGCTTCGATCATGACGAGGCCGAAGGGCTCCGGCCAGTCGATCGGGAACACCAGTGCGTGGGCATTGCCGAGGAACTCGCGCTTTTCGTGCTCGCCGATTTCGCCGATGTACTCGACGTGCGGCAGCGCCATCAGCGGCTTGATGACTTCTTCGTAGTAGGCACGGTCGGCCTTGTCGATCTTGGCGGCGACCTTGAGCTTCATGCCCGCCTGCCCGGCGATGCGGATCGCGCGGTCAAGGCCCTTCTCCGGCGAGACGCGGCCGAGGAATGCGAGGTAGCCCGGCTCGACGTTCGGAATCGGCGTGAGCACGTCTTCCGGCAGGCCGTGGTAGACGGTCTGCTGCCAGTTGGCTTGCTGCAGCGGATTGCGCTGGTTGTCCGAGATCGAAACGACCGGCACGTCGTTGAACGCGTTGAACACCGGCTGCAGTTCCGGCAGGTCCAGACGGCCGTGCATGGTCGTGACGAACGGCACCGGCTGACGTGCGAACAGCGAGAACGGGTAGTAGTCGATGTGGAAGTGCAGCACGTCGAATTCTTCCGCGCGGCGGCGAACTTCTTCGAGCAGCAACATGTGCGGAGCCATCACGTCGCGAATCGTGGGATCGAGGCGCAGTGCCTGCGGCCAGAACGCTTCGAGCTTTGCCGAGGTGATCGAATCGCCGCTGGCGAACAGCGTGACATCGTGACCCTGTTCGACCAGCGCTTCGGTCAGGTAGGAGACCACCCGTTCCGTGCCGCCGTACAGCTTGGGAGGAACCGCCTCGTGCAACGGAGCGATTTGAGCGATTCGCATAGTGGTGAACTCCTTCCTCGTAATAATCGGGCAATAGACTGCAAATTTGACAATCGACCTATGCAGGCTGCGGCTTCCTTGTCGCCACGCGCCTTACAGGCGTTCCGTACCGCTAACCGCGCCGGAAATCCGGACACAGACCCGACGCAGTTGTGAAGCGGCAAGAGAGCGCACACGCGGCGGTTCAGGCGGTAAACGCGCAGGGTTCGCGGCCGTTGACATAAAAGCTGTCAAATTCCCTACGCCGTCCGAGTCGGCATTATCCCGGTCAGGGGTCAATACCGGCTAGATCATTTCAAAGTCTTTACGTTGTTACAAACCGGAAACACTCCGCAACCCATTGTTTTCCAAGAGAGTTCTAGATTGGGTGCTGCGCTGCGGAAAACAACTGCGGGGGATTGTCGCGGCACGAATCCGCATCGATCGATCCCACTCGTAAGGTTCCAGGTTCGTCATGGGCTGGCTGCGCGTTGCAGGCACGCACAGCAGTTTTCCGAATGCAATCCGTAATTCTATCTCTAAAACATCTATCACTAAAACGGTCCGCGATTCCTGTTGAACCTCCGCTGCAACAACGTGTCCCCAATCTGTATCCCGCGCTATCGTGTCGCGATATGATGCGCGTCCGCCGGGCACAGGCGGTGCGCCAGGCGCACGGGGTGTTTACAATGCGGTAAGTCCGCCTTCGTTGCCGCGCGCCCTGAGCCGTCGTCGCCTCAGCGCCAGCTATCTTCCTTTGAACTTGCACGGACGAAATTCCGTCAGACCGACCACCCGATCAATTGGAACATCTGACCACCGCCCAGCGTAACGCCCACAACGCAAAGCTCGCGAGCTATGCGCGGCGTCCGCTCGCGTTCCTTTTCCGCTACATCAAGCGCCATCCGTTCGCCCACAGCGTCGTGCTCGCCAGCGTGTTCGCGGCCGTGGGCTGCGCGCTTGCGTCGCAATACGCCATCAAGCATCTGATCGACGTGCTCGGCGCGGGACGCCATCATCCGGGCCCGCTGTGGACCGCGTTCGCCATCCTCGTCGGCCTGATCGCCGCCGACAACCTGCTCTGGCGGGTCGGAGGCTGGTTCGCCGCGCACACCTTCGTCACCGTGACGGGCGACCTGCGGCGTGACCTCTTCCAGTATCTGAGCGGACACTCGCCCACTTACTACGCCGAAAAGCAGCCCGGCACGCTCGCGAGCCGCATCACAGCGACGTCGAACGCCGTCTACACGGCCGAGAACACCACGGCGTGGAACGTGCTGCCGCCATGTATCGCCGTGGCCGGCGCGATCGTCATGATCATCGCCGTCAATCCGCTGATGGCAGCGGGCCTGCTCGTCTGCTCGGCCATCCTTTCGGTGATTCTTTTCAAGCTGGCCGGGCGCGGCTCGTCGCGCCACCACACGTTCGCTTCCAAAGCGGCCGCCGTGGACGGCGAGCTCGTCGACGTGATCGGCAACATGGCGCTCGTGCGCGCCTTCGGCATGACGTTGCGCGAGCAAAAGCGCTTCGGCTCGACCGTCAAGGCCGAACTCGACGCGCGCCGCTCGAGCCTGCTCTACCTCGAAAAGCTGCGTCTGCTGCACGCCGTGATCACGGCCATGCTGTCCGCCGGGCTGCTCGGCTGGGCGCTCTGGCTCTGGGATCAGGGCAAGGCGACGTCGGGCGACATCGTGCTGGTGAGCTCGCTCGGCTTCACGATCCTGCACGGCACGCGCGACCTCGCCGTGGCGCTCGTGGATGTGACCCAGCACGTGGCGCGTCTGGCCGAAGCCGTGCAAACGCTGCTGGAGCCGCACGGCATGCCCGACCGCGACGACGCCACGGAACTCGTAGCCCAGGGCGGCCGCGTCGACTTCGAGGGCGTGACGTTCGCGTATCCGCACCGCAAGCCGATCCTCGATCATTTCGACCTGCACATCGAAGCCGGTCAGCGCGTCGGCCTGATCGGCAAATCGGGGGCAGGCAAGACGACGGTGCTCGCGCTGCTGCAGCACTTCTACGACACCCAGGGCGGCGCCATCAAGGTCGACGGCCAGGACATCGCGCACGTCACCCAGGACAGCCTGCGCCATTCCATTGCGCTCGTGCCGCAGGACATTTCGCTGCTGCACCGCTCAATCTACGAGAACATCGCCTACGGCCGCCCCGAGGCGAGCCGCGAGGAAGTGCTCGCCGCGGCTCGCGAGGCGCGCTGCGCCGAATTCATCGAGGCGATGCCCGAGGGCTACGACACGATCGTGGGCGACCGCGGCGTGAAGCTGTCGGGCGGCCAGCGCCAACGCATTGCGATCGCGCGCGCCATTCTGAAGAATTCGCCGATCCTGCTGCTCGACGAAGCCACCTCCGCGCTCGACAGCGCGTCCGAAGAGGCCATCCAGCAGGCGCTCGACCGGCTCATGGTCGGCCGCACCGTGATCGCGATCGCCCACCGCCTCTCCACGCTCAACAACTTCGACCGCATCATCGTGATGAGCGCGGGCAAAGTGATCGACGACGGCAGTCCCGAAGAGCTGCGCAACCGTCCGGGCCTCTACCGCGACCTCCTCGCCAAGCAGTACGGCAAGCATTCCACGCTGCATCTGGGCAAGAAGACCGACGAAAAGCACGTAGCCTGACCACCGCGCAGGCGAGCGCGCCGCCATCGTGCGCTGCCAAACGCAAAAAAGCCGCTTCAGTGCATCGCCTGAAGCGGCTTTTTTTCGCTCTCGCCGAGGCAGGCGAGGCGTGGGTGCTCAGCCCCGCGCGGGCTCGAGCGGCGGCAAGCTGACTCCTTTCCGCACGCTGACCTGGCTGAGATCGCGCATGAAGCGGTCACGCCAGACCGAGACATTGTTCTCCCGCAACTGGGCCATCATGTCCCGATAGCGCGCAAGCCGCTCGGCGAGCGGCATGGCGAGCGCAGCGTTGAGCGCGTCGGCCATGCCGTCGATATCGAGCGGATTGACGATCAGCGCGCCCGAAAGCTCCTGCGCCGCGCCGGCGAAGCGCGAGAGCACGAGCACGCCCGGATCTTCGGGGTCCTGCGCCGAGACGTATTCCTTGGCGACGAGATTCATGCCGTCGCGCAGCGGCGTGACGTAGCCGACGTTCGACGCCCGGAACAACGCGGCCAGCACCGCCCGTTCGTACTGGCGATGGATGTACCAGATCGGCGTCCAGTCGAGTTCCGCGTAGCGGCCGTTGATGCGCCCCGACTCCGCCTCGAGGCGCAGCCGGATGTCCTGATAGGCGTGGAGGTCGGCGCGCGTAGGCGGCGCGATCTGCACGAACGAGACCTTGTTGCGCTGCGCCGGCGCGTGGTCGAGCAGGCGCTCGAACGCGCGAAAGCGCTCCACGAGCCCCTTCGAGTAGTCGAGCCGGTCCACGCTCATGATGACCTTGCGCCCGTGCAGCGTGGCCTTGAGCGTGCGCACCGGCTTGCCGCGCTCGCCCGCCTTGGCAAGCTCCGCGATTTCGTCAGGATAGACGCCGATCGGGTAGTCGCCCGCGCAAAGCGTCTGCCCGAACGCCTCGATGCGCGTGAGGCCGTCCGCCTGCGGCGCGGTCGTGCCGCCCGCCTCGTTCACGATGTAGTCGCAAAACGCGCGCAGATCGGGCCTGGTCTGGAAGCCGAGCAGGTCGAACGCGCAGAGCGCCTGAACCAGTTCGCGATGCGGCGGCACCGCCAGCAGCACCTGCGAGGCCGGAAACGGAATGTGCAGGAAAAAGCCGATGCGGTTCTTCACGCCCGCCGCGCGCAGCGCCTGGGCGAACGGAATGAGGTGATAGTCGTGGACCCAGATCACGTCGTCTTCGCGCAGAAGCGGCACGAGCTGCTGCGCGAGCCACGCGTTCACGCGGCTATAGCCCTCGTACTCGTGGCGGTCGTACTGGACGAGATCGGCGCGGTAGTGGAACGCGGGCCAGAGCGTCGCGTTCGAGAAACCGCGGTAGTACTGGTCGTAGTCGCGCCGCAACAGGCCGATGGTGGCGAAGGTCACGGGCCCGCGCTCTTCGAGCGCGATCTGCGGCTGGCCGGAGGTGAGCACGTCCCCGCTCCAGCCGAACCACATGCCGCCGGTTTCCTTGAGCGCGTCGTACACGCCCACCGCGAGGCCGCCCGCGGCCGGACCGCCTTCGGAAATCGGCGCGACGCGGTTCGATACGATGATCAATCGGCTCATGAGGGGCGGGGTCCGTGCAGGAAATCAGGAGAGCATGGCGCACGCAAGGCATCGCCGCGCGTGACGCAATCAACGTGGGGAGTGAAGCGAGGCATGCGCGCGCTCACCGGGCGCCCGGCATGGCCGCGACGAGCGATGCGAGCCAGCCGATCAACGCGTCGACTGAATCGATGCGTGTTTGCGCGATGGTGTCGCCGCCGCCGACCTTGATCGACAGCCCGCCCAACGCGTTGACGACGGCGAAGCCCTTCTCGTCGGTCAGATCGTCGCCGGCGAACACCGGGCGGCGGCCCGCGAACGGCGGCTCGTCGAGGAACGCGCGCAGCGCGCGGCCTTTGTCGACGTCCTTCGGCTTGATCTCGTAGACCATCTTGCCGGGCTGCAGCACGTAGGCGTCGGCGTAGTCGGCGGCGAGGCGCTCGGTCGCGGCGCGCGCGGTGCCCTCATGCTCCGGAACGTTGCGGTAGTGCAGCGCGAGCGACGCGCCCTTGATCTCGAGCAGCATGCGCGGATGCGTGCGCACCACCTCCGCGAGCACCTGCTCCATGCGCAGCAAACGCTCATCGTTGAAGCCGACACGCTGTGTGTCGCCGTTGGCGTCGCGCCGCTCGGCGCCGTGCAGACCCGCCACGGGCAGATCGGGCATGCCGAGGAAACCGTCGATGCTCTCGATGCCGCGCCCCGAGACGATCGCCACGGCGCCGTGCGTCGTGCGGCGCAACTCATGCAGCAGCGCGAGCATGTCGGGACGCACGAGCACGCCGTCTGGCGTGGGCGCGAGATCGACGAGCGTGCCGTCGAAATCGAAGAAAAATGCCGTCTGGTCAGGCGGCAGGACTGCCGGAAGTGCTTGCATTGCGTTCTTTTCACCCATCGGCCTGCTGGCCGGGTATGGCCCCGGGCTGCGCCCAGGGAAAGTGTGCGAATCTTACCGCGCCTTGGATCGATTATCGAGAAAGTAAGGGGCTGACCGGCTACGCAGGCCTGGCCGGACTTGAATCGGCTTGTCTGCGGTCCGGCTTGTCGAAAGTTGGACTCCGCTGCCAGGACTGTGATTCAGCCGATGCAAGCCGATGCGGCATATCGACGCGAGCGATTCGCACGACCGGGGCGCTCGCGACCGGGCAGCCCCAATTTTGCTACAGTCGCAGCGACAAGCCGGGCCCAACGCCCTGTTCGAGCGCGGCTAACGTAATCCACTCGAGTCGACGAGATTGCCTTTGTTCCCCACCTTCGAGCCCACACTGCGCACGTTCCGCACCCGCCTTTGCAGCGGCCTGCGCAGCCTGCGGCACGCGGCGCTCGCGGCGGGCACCTTGCTGTTCGTGGCATGCTCGCACCCGGGCGAGCCGTGGCAACTGACGAACGTAAGCGGCCACCTGCCCGACCTCGATTTCGCACTCACGGCCGACAACGGCCAGCCCGTAACGGGCGCGAGTTTTCGAGGGCGCACGACGCTCGTCTACTTTGGCTATACGCATTGCCCGGACGTCTGCCCGGAGACGATGGCGCGCCTGATGCAGGTTATAGCGAAGCTCGGCCCCGATGCGCAGAAAGTGCGGATACTCTTCATCAGCGTCGATCCGGCGCGCGACACGCCGCAGGCCTTGCACGCCTACGTTGGCGCATTCGATGCCCGGCATGCACTCGGCCTGACCGGCACCGACAGCCAGATCGAATCGCTCGCGCGGCGCTACCGCGTGGCCTACCAGATGGAAAAGCGCGACCCCGACGGCAGCTACGAAGTCACGCACAGCTCGGCCGTCTATGTGTTCGACGCGCAGGGCCACGCGCGCCTGCTCGCCACCGACCGCGACAACCCGGACGCGATCGCGCATGACCTGCGCCGCGTGATCAACGACTCGGCGTGAACGCAGGACGCCTCTCGGGTCGAATCATCGAGTCTTAAAAGAGCACCAATCGCAACAGGAAACGTTATGACGAAGAACCTCAAGTCACTCACCGTCTCGCTCGGCTGCGCGCTGAGCACCTTCGGTGCGCTCGCCGCCTTCGCGCCCGCCGCACACGCCGCCCCGGGCGCGTTGAGCACGCAGGACGCGTGGGTGCGCTGGCTGCCCAACGACCTGCCTGCGGCAGGCTATGTGACGCTCAAGAACGATGGCGACCAGCCGGTCGATCTCGTGGGCGTATCGAGCGACGCTTACGGCATGGTCATGCTGCATCAGACGGTCTCGAATGGCTCGACGCAGAAGATGATCATGGTGCACAAGGCAACGGTGCCTGCGCACGGCACGCTGGCGATCGCACCGGGCGGCTACCACCTCATGCTGGAGAAGGCGAAGCACAAGATCGCGCCGGGCGACACGGTGAACGTGAAGCTGCAATTCTCGGACGGCGAAACGCTCGACACGCCGTTCGCAGTCAAGTCGCCCTCAGGGCAGTAAGGCCGCAGCAAAACCAACGCGCGCATCCGGTATGGTTGCGCGCGCAAGCATGTTGAATCCGCGATGAGGCCGCCGCCATGCTCGCGATGACCCTGATCTACTGGCTCCAGCCGTGGGAGCCCTCGCCGACCGTGATGATCTGCACCCTGCTCGCGGCGGTGCTGTTCGTGCGCGGCAAACGGCACGCGCGGGTGTCGCTCGCGCGCCAGCTCTCCTTCTGGTTCGGGCTCGGCGCGCTTTATGTCGTGCTGCATACGCGGCTCGACTACTACTTCGAGCACGAGTTCTTCATGCATCGCGCGCAGCACCTCGTGCTGCATCATCTGGGGCCGTTCTTCATCGCGCTCGCCTACCCGGGCGCTGCGCTGCGCGCGGGCATTCCGTTCAAGTGGCGCCAGCGCTTCGTGCGCCCCGTGCTCGCCGCGCGACCCGTGCGCGTGGCGCTCGACATCGTCATGCATCCCGTCGTCGCGGTCGGACTCTTCGTCGGGCTCATCTACTTCTGGCTTTTTTCGCCGATCCACTTCATCGCGATGCTCGACTGGCGCCTCTACCGCGTCATGAACTGGAGCATGGTGATCGACGGGCTGCTGTTCTGGTGGCTCGTGCTCGACTCGCGCCCCGCACCGCCCGCGCGTCTCTCGCCGGGCAAGCGCGTGCTCGTCGTGATCGCGGCAATTCCGCCGCAAATCGTGCTCGGCGCGTTCATCTTCTTCACGCCGCGCGAGTTGTATCCGGTTTATTCGATCTGCGGGCGCGCGTTCACCTGGCTTTCGCCCATGCGCGACCAGCAGATCGGCGGCCTGCTGCTGTGGATTCCGGGATCGATGATGAGCGTGGTCGGCGCACTGATCGCGCTGCGCCACTGGATGCGCCTATCCGTGCGCGGACGTTTGCCGCAGCACCGGCGCGGCGCGCGACCAACATCGAATCAGGCCGAGCGCATCCACACGTGAGGAATGCCGTCCTCGTCGTGAATCTCGCCAACGGGTGAGAAGCCAAACGCACCGTAGAACTTCTGCAGATGCGCCTGGGCATGCAGACGCATCGCGACATCCGGCCATTGACGCGCGATCTGCGCGATGGCGCGTTCGAGCAGCGCGTTGCCGAGCTTGATGCCGCGATGGTTCTGCGACGTCACCACGCGGCCGATACGCACGTCGGCGTCCTGTGCGTCGGGCAGCAGCACGCGCAGATAACCCGCCAGCGCTCGCTCGCCGCCCTCTTCGCTCCATGCGAACAGATGCCAAGCGCCGAAGTCGAGACCGTCGATATCGCCATACACACAGTTCTGCTCGACGACGAACGCGTCCGAGCGCAGTTTGAGCATGGCGTAGACTTCACGCGCGTCGAGCGCGTCGAAGGCTTTCCATTGCCAGTCGAATTGGGGGAGCGGCAAGGCGGCGGACTGCACGGTCATGGTCTGCGAATTCCATCGAAGCAAAGTGAATGACCACGATTATGCCGCGCGCCGTGCGCACCACAAACCCGCCACTCAGGCAGCGCTCACTTTCGCCGGCGCGGCGCTTCGTATTTGCGCCAGTACTGGAACGGCTCTTCATGCAGATCGATGTCGAGATCGACGATGCGCGCCTGCATGCTCTCCTGCGCGTCGGCAATAGCCTTGTTGTAGATCGCCGGCGCGATCTCTTCGAGAAAGAAGCCCAGCAGCGCGCCCGCCGCGATGTTGCCGATCGGCTCTTCCATGTTCGCGTCGAAATAGCGCTGAATGGAGGCGATCGCTTCGCTGCGCGCGTCTTCGGGGAGTTCGATGGACATGTCGGGCAACCGGAGAGGATGGGTGCCGCCTATTTTGCGCCACGTGCACGAGCGCGCAGCAAAAAACAAAAGCCACCCGAAGGTGGCTTTTGTTTTGCATCTGGAGGCGCGAGCCGGAGTCGAACCGGCCTACACGGCTTTGCAGGCCGCTGCATAACCGCTTTGCTATCGCGCCAGAAGCGGACTGACCGAAACGCGGCGAACATCAGGCAAACTGCTTGAGCCCGCAACGACCGGACAGATTTGTTTGATGGCTTGATACTGATCCAAGCCTGCCAAACAAAAAGGGAAGCGTTGCTTCCCCTTGGCATTTGGAGCGGGAGACGAGTCTCGAACTCGCGACCTCAACCTTGGCAAGGTTGCGCTCTACCAACTGAGCTACTCCCGCAAATGTCCTGCTTTACTGCATTTTCCTGCTTCAGCGCTTCGTTTTTTCTACTGCAAAAACGCCGCACCTTAAATTCTGGAGCGGGAGACGAGTCTCGAACTCGCGACCTCAACCTTGGCAAGGTTGCGCTCTACCAACTGAGCTACTCCCGCATATTCGCTTCAGATATACGCCTAACTTCGGCTTATCTTCTGCTATCTCCACCGCATCTGCTTGCTTGCTACTGCGTCGTGCAGCGGAGAAGTGAGATTATGTATAACCCGCAGAATCGTGTCAACCCCTTCGTGTGATCTTTTTGGAAAAAGACGCATGGGGTTCACGACACTCTGCTCACAGGCTTCCCCGCTCGCGGATCTGCGGCCACGCGAGCTTCATGTAGTAGAGCATCGACCAGATCGTGAGGAACGCCGCCACATAGATGAGCCACGCGCCCCACACGCGCGAGTCGAACAGCGTCACGCCGCCGAGCGTAAGCGGTGCGTAGAACAACAGCATGGGAATCGCGACCATCTGGCACGCGGTCTTGAACTTGCCGAGCGAATTCACGGCCACGCTCTTCGACGCGCCAATTTGCGCCATCCATTCGCGCAGCGCCGAAATCGCGATTTCGCGCCCGACGATCACGAGCGCGATCACGGCGTCGAGCCGCTGCAGATGTACGAGCACGAGCAGCGCCGCGGTCACCATCAGCTTGTCTGCGACCGGATCGAGGAATGCACCGAACGAAGACGTCTGATTCCACTTGCGCGCGAGAAAACCGTCGAACCAGTCGGTGAGCGCCGCGAGCACGAACAGCAGCATCGCCAGTACGTTCTGCTGCATCGGGGAAAGCATTGTCTGCGGCAGATAGAACACGCCGACCACGAGCGGAATCGCCAGGATCCGCAGCCAGGTCAGGAGAATCGGAATATTGAACGGCATCGGCTGGCGCTATCTGTCGGGGGAGATGCAATTATGGGAGATGCAATTGTGCCGCGTCGCCGCACCTGCCACAAGCAACCGTAAGGATTGGCCGGGCCGCACCCGGCCCGCAAGGCCGCCGCATCAGTGAAGCTGCTGGTAGATCTGCTCGGCGAGCGCGTGTGAGATGCCCTCCACGCTCGCCAGATCCTCCACACTGGCCGCCATCACGCCGCGCAGGCCGCCAAAGCGCGCGAGCAGGCGCTGACGGCGCTTCGCCCCCACGCCTTCCAGTTCTTCGAGACGCGAAGTCTGGCGCGTTTTGCCGCGCTTCGCGCGCATGCCCGTGATGGCGAAGCGGTGCGCCTCGTCGCGAATCTGCGCGACGAGCATGAGTGCCGCGCTCTCCTTGCCGAGTTCGAGCGGCGCGCGGCCGTCGGCGAACACGAGCGTTTCGAGACCGACCTTGCGCCCCTCGCCCTTCGCCACGCCCACCAGCATCGCCGGATCGAGACCCAGTTCGGTGAACACCTGGCGCGCGATCTCGACCTGCCCCTTGCCGCCGTCGATCAGCACGATGTTGGGCAGCATGCTACCGGGCGGCGGGGCTTCGACTGCCTCGCTGGCTTCCGCGGCATCGGACGCTGCATTCGGGTCGGCGGGATCGGGGGCCGCCACGCGTGGCGGCGCCTCTTCGGTTTCGGCGCGCGCCGCTTGCGCGACCATCTTCTCGTAGCGGCGCGTGAGCACCTGACGCATGGCCGCGTAGTCGTCGCCGGGCGTGATGCCGGTAATGTTGTAGCGGCGATATTCGGCCGACTGCATCTTGTGATGGTGATAGACCACGCACGAGGCCTGCGTCGCCTCGCCCATCGTGTGGCTGATGTCGAAGCACTCGATGCGCAAATGCGCGAGGTCGTCGAGTTCGAGCCCGAGCAGTTGCGCGAGCGTGCGCGTGCGAGCCTGCTGCGAACCCTGCTCGGAGAGCAGGCGCGCGAGCGCGAGCCGCGCGTTCTGCTCGGCCATGGCGAGCCACGCGCGCTTCTGACCTTGCGGCTGACGCAGCAGCGTCACCTTGTGCCCGGCCTGTTCGCTCAGCACATCGACAAGCTCGCGGTTTGCGGGCGGATGGCTCACGACCAGCACGGGCGGCACGCGGTTGCCGAAGTAGTGCTGCGCGATGAAGGCGTCGAGCACTTCGGATTCAACGCCGATCTCGCGCTTCGTGCGCGTGCCCGCTTGCGGCTCGATCGCGGGCGTGGCGGCGGCATCGGATTCGACATCGCCTGCATCGTCGCTCGCGTCGTCTTCATCCTCTGCGAGGTCGGCCGCGATCGCGAGCGGATCGGCTTCGAGCGCCGCATCGTCTCGAGCGTCGGCCTCTTGCGCTTCTTCGACGTAATCCTCCACCGTCTTGCGCGCAAGCGAGGGCAGCGACTTCAGCGCGCTCGCCGCAACCACGGTGTCGCTGTCGATTTCCTCGGCAACGCCGCCCTCTTCGTCGGTCAGCGCGCGCTCCACATGCGTCGGGAAATACGCCTTGTCGCCCAGATGCCGGCCGCCGCGCACCATCGCGAGATTCACGCACACGCGCCCGCCCAGCGCCACCACGGCAAGAATGTCGACGTCGCTCTCGCTGCCTGTTTCGATAGCCTGCTGGTGCAGCACGGTCGAAAGCGAACTCATCTGGTTGCGCACGGATGCCGCCTGCTCGAACTTCAGCTCCGAGGCAAACGCATGCATCTTCGTCTCCAGCTCCTTCATCACCTCGTTCTGACGGCCCAGCAGAAAGCGCGATGCGTTGTTCACGTCGCGCGCGTAATCCTCTTCGCTGATCGCCCCCACGCAAGGCGCCGTGCAACGGCCGATCTGATGCAGCAGGCAAGGCCGCGTGCGGTTGTTGAACACCGAGTCTTCGCAGGTGCGCAACTGGAACACGCGCTGCAGGATCTGGATACTCTCGCGCACGGCCGAGGCGCTCGGAAACGGCCCGAAGTACTGGTTGTTGCGATCGACCGCGCCGCGGTAGTACGCCATGCGCGGGAACGTGTGCCCGGTGATCTTGAGAAACGGATAAGACTTGTCGTCGCGAAACAGGATGTTGTAGCGCGGCGTGAGTGCCTTGATGAGATTGTTTTCGAGCAGCAGCGCCTCGGCCTCGGAACGCGTGACCGTGGTCTCGATGCGCGCAATACGCGTGACCATCATCGCGATGCGCGGCGAAAGCTGCGTCTTGGTGAAGTAGCTCGACACGCGCTTTTTCAGGTCGCGCGCCTTGCCGACGTAGAGGACCGCGCCTTGCGCGTCGTAGTAGCGATATACGCCCGGCAGATGCGGCAGCTGCGCGAGCGCCTTTTTCGGGTCGAAAACGTCGGTGTCGGTCATCCAGTTTCGGGGACGGGCGGTGCGTCGAGAGAGGTGAGACGTTGCACAGCGCGCCGCCGTCGCGACGCGTTCATGGCTGTGTCCTAGAATCGCAAGTTTAGATCATTCCATGCCGCACGGAACCCGTGCCGAACTTGCCAGCCGGGCGTTCTACGCCCGCCTGAGGCATGGCAGTCATGTTTGCGCCGCGTCGCGCGCCACCCAAGCTACCCATGACAGAAGCCCACACTCCCGCCGCCGCTAACGATAGCGCCATCGCCTGCGACCTCTTTTGCGCCGTCATCGACAATTTCGGCGACATCGGCGTGTGCTGGCGGCTTGCGCGCCAGCTCGCGCATGAGCACGGCTGGCAGGTACGCCTGTTCGTCGACGACTTGCACGCGTTCCAGAAGCTCTGCCCCGCGCTCGACGCGAGCCGCGCCACGCAATCGGTCGAGGGCGTGCTCGTCGAGCACTGGCACGAGCCCGAGCATGCGGGCGAGACGCTGCAGATCGCCGATGTCGTGATCGAAGCGTTCGCGTGCGAGCTGCCGCCCGTGTACGTCGCGGCGATGGCCGAACGCGAGCGCAAACCCGTCTGGCTCAACCTCGAATATCTGAGCGCAGAAGACTGGGTGGCCGATTTCCACCTGCGGCCCTCGCCGCACCCGCGCTACGCGCTCGCCAAGCACTTCTTCTTTCCTGGTCTCGGGCCCGGCACGGGGGGCGTGCTCAAGGAGCGGACGCTCGACGCCGCGCGCGCGGACTTCGAGCGCTCACAAGACGCCCGCGCCGCGTGGTGGCAGCGCGCCACGGGCGGCGCACCTCCGGGGCCGGAAGCCACCGTGATCTCGCTTTTCGCGTACGAGAACCCAGCCGTCGATCACCTGCTGGAGCAATGGCGCGACGGTGCGAAGCCGGTGGTTCTGCTCGTGCCGGAGGGCCGCATCTCCGGCGCGCTCGCACGCTTTTTCGGCGAGCCGGCGTTCGGCGCAGGCGCCCAAGCCACGCGCGGCGCACTGCGCGCGCACGCGCTGGCGTTCACCGAGCAGCGCGGTTACGACCCACTGCTCTGGGCGAGCGATCTGAACTTCGTGCGCGGCGAAGATTCGTTCGTGCGCGCGCAATGGGCCGCGCGACCGTTTGTCTGGCACATCTATCCGCAAGCCGACGATGCTCATCTGCCAAAGCTCGACGCAGCGCTCGCGCACTACGGCCGCACGCTGCCGCAGGCGCCGCGCGCCGCGCTCGAACGCTTCTGGCACGCGTGGAATGGCCGCGGCACGCCGGACTGGGCCGAATTCGCGCAGCATCTGCCCGTCTACGCGGCGCGTGCGAACGCCTGGGCCGCCGAGCTCGGGCAGGTTGGCGATCTCGCCGGAAATCTCGCCGAATTCGCAAAAACTCAGTTAAAATAAGCGGTTATCCGACGGCAGCCGTCTCAAGCGCTTCGAGTTTCGCGCCCCACATCGCTCATACGCGAATGAGGGTCGCAGCAGTTGCACCCGCAGCACCAGCAACACCAACCGAATCCGCTTGCGACGTTTGCCGTCGAGCACACTCGAAGCTACTTCAATCTGGACAGGACAGTTTTTTATTATGAAGACCGCACAGGAACTCCGCGTCGGCAACGTCGTGATGATCGGTAACGACGCGATGGTCGTGCAAAAGGCCGAATACAACAAGTCGGGCCGCAACGCCGCCGTCGTGAAGATGAAGTTCAAGAACCTGCTGACCGGCGCCGGCATGGAAACCGTGTACAAGGCAGACGACAAGTTCGACGTCGTCGTGCTGGATCGCAAGGAAGTGACGTACTCGTACTTCGCCGACCCGATGTACGTGTTCATGGACGCCGACTACAACCAGTTCGAAGTCGAAGGCGAGATGATGGGCGACGCCCTCAACTACCTCGAAGACGGCATGGGCTGCGAAGTCGTGTTCTACAACGAGAAGGCCATCTCGGTCGAACTGCCGACCGTGCTCGTGCGCGAGATCATCTACACGGAACCGGCCGTCAAGGGCGACACGTCGTCGGGCAAGGTCCTGAAGACCGCCAAGCTGAACACTGGGTTCGAACTGCAAGTGCCGCTCTTCTGCAACATCGGCGACAAGATCGAAATCGACACGCGTACGAACGAGTACCGCAGCCGCGCCTAAATGTAACTGCGGGTAACCGCGGCATACTGCAGCGCAAGAACGCCTGCCCCGCCCGCCTTGGCGGGCAAGGCGGCAAGCGTCGTGAAAGCGCCCCTCGGGGCGCTTTTTCTTTTTTTGCTGAACGTGTATGTTTGAGACTGCCACGGAAAACCTTACCGGTTATGCGCAACGGATTGCGTACTTGCCGCCTGCCGCAAGCAGGCGGCGAGCAAGCGCAGCGCGCGCCGGTCAGATTGACGCCCGCGGCACGGTTTCTGCTGTGAGGTGAGAGAGCATGCGTTCCACACTCTTTCCCTTTATCAGGAGAAGCAAATGAATAACGACATTGCTGAAGGCAAGTGGAAGCAGTTGATCGGCAAGGCCAAAGCGGCATGGGGCGAGTTGACGGACGACGAACTCGCGAAAGCCGAAGGCCGTGCGGACCGACTCGCCGGGCTCATCCAGGAACGTTACGGCAAGACGCGTGACGAGGCAGAACTGGAAGTGCGCCGCTGGTTCGACGCACACCGGCCGCGCGACTAAGGTCGCGTCCGCGGCACGGCCGGTACGGTCGCCGCCCACTTGCAGGCAAACAGGGGGTTGCACGCACGCCCAGGCGCCACGCGCTTCGGCCTTGTGCTGCTGCCCGGCCGCCACGCTGCCGGGCATAGCCGTCGCGCCCCCGCTCTGGCGCAGCACAACTGGGAGGACCGGAACTGAACACCCTGCTACGAGACATCTCCGTGATCTCGGTGAAATCTTTCGCATCGTGCCGCGCTTGCCCGCGCCGCGCGGCTGTCTGCCGGGGCGCGCACGCTACCCAGCGTGCGCAGCGCCGGCGCGAATGCGCTCATCCGTAAGCCGCTACCGCCATGCCACATGCCCTGATTGTCGAAGACGATCCCAATAGCCTGTCAGGTCTGTCAGCGATCCTGTCGGCCGACGGGTTCTCCGTCGACACTGCTGCCACGCTCGCGCAAGCGCGCGCCGCCCTTGCCCGCTTCATTCCCGATGTCGTACTCGTCGACCTGAACCTGCCCGACGGCGGCGGGCTCGAACTGCTTCCGTACTTGCCCGCGCAGCCGCCGGGCGGCGCGCTGCCCGTGATCGTCATGACCGGCAACGCCACGGTCGAAAGCGCGATCGAAGGCCTGCGCCACGGTATCTGGGACTATTTGCTCAAGCCCGTCAACATTCCGCGCCTGCGCAGCCTGCTCGCACGCATTCCGCGTCCCTACGAGCTGACCGAAGAAGTGCGCACGCTGCGCGCCGCGCTGCGCCAGATGGGCCACTTCGGGCCCATGCTCGGACGCAGCAGCGCGATCCAGCATGTCTACGACACGCTCGAACAGCTCGCGCCCACCGAATCGGCGCTGCTCGTGCACGGCGAAGCCGGCACGGGCAAGGAAGTCGCCGCGCGCACGCTGCATCAGTTGAGCCGCCGCCGCAAAGGGCCGTTCGTCGTGTGCGACGCGCACTCGCTCGTGGCAGAAGCGGCCACCGGACGTCCGCTCGCGAGCGTGCTGTTCGGCCACGAGCGCGGCGCGTTCACGGGCGCGGAACAGCGCGAGCCAGGCCTCGTCGATCAGGCGAGCGGCGGCACGCTCTTTATCGACGAGCTGACTGACCTCACGCGCGAGCAGCAGGAAACGCTGCTGCGCGCGCTCGATTCGCAAACTTTCATGCGCGTGGGCGGCAGCAGCGAGGTGGGCACCGATTTCCGCCTGATTGCCGCTACTCGGGCGGTGCCGCGTGAAGCCGTCCAGCAAGGCGCGCTGCACAACGATCTATGGATGCGCCTCGACGCTGCGGCGATCCCGCTGCCGCCGCTGCGCGAGCGCGACGACGACGCCGCCCTGCTCGCGCTCGCGTGCGTCGACGAGCTCAATCAGGACGCCCAGTCGCACGGTCTGGCCGGCGCGACGCGGCTCGTCGCGCCATCGTTCATCCGCGAGTGCCTGGCCTATGACTGGCCCGGAAACGTGCGCGAGCTGCACGAACGCGTGAGGCGCGCGTGGCACGCCTCGGGCGAGGTGCTGGAAACCTTGCAGGCCGAGGAAAGCAGCGGCGCGGGGCCGCGCGACATGAACGGCGGCCGCGTGCAGGTGACCGTGGGCACGCCGCTCGCCGACGTGGAAGAGATGCTGATCCGCGCGACGCTCGACGCCGTAGGCGGTACGCGGCACCGCGCCGCGTCGTTGCTCGGCATCAGCCCCAAGACGCTCTACAACAAGCTGCAGCGTATGCGGCTGAACTGAGTCCACGAAGCCAAACGCTCCCGGCGCCCGGCATGTAAAAAGGCGGCCCTTCGTTTCCGAAGGACCGCCTTTTTCGTTTTTCCGGCGCGGCAATCAGGGCATCAAGGCAGCACGCTGCGCAGCAATGCCTGCGCCTCGATGTACCCTGGGTCGGCCACCAGCTTGTCCCAGCGCAGCGCCTTGCCGCGCGCGCGCATGCGCTTGATGCGCAGGTCCGACGCCTTGGCGGCGCGGCGCGGCTCGGTGGTGCGCAACGCGTCGAGCACCTTTTCGGCCTCGTGCGGCTGATTGCAGATCAGCACCATGTCGCAGCCCGCTTCGAGCGCGGCGCGCGCGCCTTCGGTCAGCGTGCCGCCCTGGCGCGCGGCCTCCATCGAGAGGTCGTCGCTGAAGATCGCGCCCGTGAAACGCAGCCGCTTGCGCAGAATCTCCTCGACCCAGATGCGCGAGAAGCCCGCGGGCTTCGAATCGACCTTCGGATAGATCACGTGCCCCGGCATCACCGCCGTGAGCGAAAGGCCGAGCCAGTCGTAAGGCAGCGCATCTTCACCGAGGATCGCCTCGAGCGGACGCTCGTCGACGGGCACCGCGACGTGCGAGTCCGCCGTCGCGAAGCCATGACCCGGAAAATGCTTGCCGCAATTGGCCATGCCCGCAAGCGACAGGCCGTGGTTGAGACTCTTGGCGAGCAACGTGACGACGCGCGGGTCGCGATGGAACGCGCGGTCCCCCACCACCTTCGACTGCCCATAGCCGAGATCGAGCACAGGCGTAAATGACAGATCGATTCCGCACGCGCGCAGCTCGCCCGCGAGGATATAGCCCACGGCCGTTGCGAGCTTGGTGGCGAGCAGCACATCCTTGTCCCACAGCGCGCCGAGGCGCCCCATGGCGGGCAGCACCGTGAAGCCGTCGGTGCGAAAACGCTGCACGCGGCCGCCTTCGTGATCGACGGCGATCAGCAAGTCTTCGCGCACCGCGCGAATGGCGTCGGTCAGCGCGACGAGCTGCGCGCGATTCTCGTAGTGGCGCGCGAACAGGATCACGCCGCCGGTCATCGGGTGCGCGAGGCGGCGCACGTCGTCGTCGTTCAGCGTGGTGCCCACCACGTCGAGCATTACCGGCCCGGGATTATTCTTCATCGATGAGTTTTGCTGAGTTGTGCGTAGATGCCGCGCGACGCACGGCAATGGATATCAGCCGTTGACTGCGGCGTTCACTTCGGCGATCACGAACGACACCGCGTAGTCGTGCTCGTCGGTGATACTCACGCGCGCCGTGATGCCGCGTTCGTCGAGCCACCGCGCGAGTTCGCCCGAGGCGACGATCACGGGCCGGCCGCCGGGCTCGTTGAGGGTCTGCATGGCGCGCCAGGTCATCGGCATGCGCATGCCGAGACCAATCGCTTTCGAGAACGCTTCTTTCGCGGAAAACCGCGTACACAGGTACGCGAGGCCTCGCACTTCCGAGCGCGCCTTGCGCGCCTCGTACACGGCGAGTTCGTCCGGGCCGAGCACGCGCGGCGCGAAGCGCCCGTTGGTGCGCTCCATGACTGCCGCCACGCGGCTCACCTGAATGATGTCGGTGCCGATACCGTAGATCGCCATGAGACTCCCGTCGAGATAGATCGATTGCGTGAGCGCGAAGCGCGGGGCTGCAATCAGCCGCGCGTGCCGAGGCGCGCCGCGACCATGATCGCCTTCATTTCGCGCACTGCGTTCTCCCAGCCCGCGAAGATGGCGTGCGCAACGATCGCGTGGCCGATATTCAGCTCGACGATGCCGTCGATGGCCGCGATCTGCTGCACGTTCGTGTAGTGCAGGCCGTGGCCGGCGTTCACCTTCAGTCCGAGGCTGTTGCCGCAGTTCACGCCCGTCACCACGCGCTCGAATTCGCGCTCCTGCTCGCCGGCGTCGTGCGCTTCGGCGTAGCGGCCCGTGTGCAGCTCGATCACGGGCGCGCCCGTTTCGTGCGCAGCGCGGATCTGCGTTTCGTCCGGGTCGATGAAAAGCGAGACGCGGCAGCCCGCATCCGCAAGCTGACGGCAGGCGGCGGCAACAGCGTCGAAGTTGCCTGCGACGTCGAGCCCGCCTTCGGTCGTCAGTTCCGCGCGCTTTTCGGGCACGAGGCAGACGTCGTGCGGCTTGATCTCGCACGCGATGTCGAGCATCTCGGCCGTCACCGCGCATTCGAGATTCATGCGCGTTTTCAGTTGCGGGCGCAGCGCACGCACGTCGGCGTCGACGATATGGCGGCGATCCTCGCGCAAATGCAGCGTGATCGCGTCGGCGCCCGCCTCTTCGGCGAGCAACGCTGCGCGGATCGGGTCGGGGTAAGCGGTGCCGCGCGCGTTGCGCAGCGTGGCGACGTGGTCGATGTTCACGCCGAGGTCGATCACGTTGGGCGAAGTGAGAAAGAAGCTCATAGGTTCTGCAAGTCGATCAGGATCTGGCGCGTCGCGAGCGGCGTGCCGCCAAGGTAAGTGTTCAGCAGGAAACGCATGAGCGCCTTGCTCTGCGCAACCGTCTGGGGTCGATGGTAATCGTCCTCTTCCATGTCGAGCAACGTCTGGCCCGAAAGCAGGGGCCATTGTGCTGGCCATTCGTCCGATGCTTCGCGCACGCCGCGTTCCGGATCGAATACGTAGCGGCCTTCAGCCACCACGGCCTTGCGGTTCACGGTGCGGTTGAGCGCGAGCGCGTAGCCCGCCTCGCGCAACAGCACGCGCTCGAACGAGCGCAGCACCTGCACGGGCGGCTCGTCGTGCGCGAGGCGCGTGAGCGTGACGACGTAGTGGCGAAAGAGTTCGGGATGCGGGTCTTCGCGCGCGATGAACTTCACGAGCAGTTCGTTCACATAGAAGCCGCACAGAAGCGCGTCGCCCGTCAGCGGCAACATGCCGCCGACCCATTCGGCACCCGTGAGCGTGCGCACCTCGCCCTTGCCGGTCCACGAAAGTGCGAGGGGCTGGAACGTTTGCAACACGCCGCGCAACGCCGAATGCGGACGCTTCGCGCCCTTCGCGACGAGCGCTACGCGGCCGTGATCGCGCGAAAGCACATCGATGATCAGGCTCGTCTCGCGGTACGGATAGCTGTGCAGCACGAAAGCCGGCTGCTCGGCGATGCGGTAATCGGGGGTCGTGCTGCGTGAAGCACGCGGCAGTTGCGAGCGCGCAGTGGTCTTGCGGGCGGGCCGCGGTTCGGCGCGGCCTTCGAGCGTGGCGTCGGCACCTTCGGTCATCGCGTTGCGCGTGGCGGCGCCTTTCGACGCCTGCGTGCTGCGCGCAAGCGCCGTGCCTTTTGCGGGCGAGCGCCGCGTGCCGCGGGATTCGGACGCTTCGCCCGGTGCGAATGCCTCGTCGGCCTGCGCCTCGTCGTGCGCGGGCCAGTCGTCGTGCAGGGTTCCGGCTGCGCCGTCACTCATACGCGGTGCCCGTCGTGCTTACTCGTAACCGTAGGCGCGCAGCCCGGCATCGTTGTCGGCCCAGCCGCTCTTCACCTTCACGAAGGTTTCGAGATAAACGGGACCGTCGAAGAGCTTTTCCATGTCGAGGCGCGCATCAGTGCTGATCTGCTTGAGCTTCGCGCCCTTCTGGCCGATCACCATCGCCTTCTGCGTGTCGCGCTCGACGAGAATCGTCGCGAAAACGCGGCGCAGGCGCCCTTCCTGCTCGAACTTGTCGATCAGCACCGTGCTCGTGTACGGCAGTTCGTCGCCGGTCCAGCGGAACACTTTCTCGCGCAGGATCTCGGCGGCGAGGAAACGCTCGCTGCGGTCGGTGAGATCGTCTTCGCCGTAGATCGGCTCGCCTTCGGGCAGATACGGCTTGAGAGTCACGAGCAGGCGCTTGATGTCGTCGGGATTCATGGCCGAGAGCGGCACGATCTCGCGGAACTCGCGCAGCCCCTGCACCTGCTGGATGAACGGATACAGCGTGGCCTTGTCGCTCACGCGGTCGATCTTGTTGGCGATCAGGATCGTAGGCGCATTCGGCGGAATCAGGTCGAGCACCTTCTGATCGTCGGGGCCGAACTTGCCGGCCTCGATCACGAACAGCACGGCATCGACCGAGCTGAGCGTGGAAGTCACCGCGCGGTTGAGCGAACGGTTGAGCGCCGTGCTGTGGCGCGTCTGGAAGCCCGGCGTATCGACGAAGATGTACTGCGCGTCGTCGATCGTGTTGATGCCGGTGATGCGATGGCGCGTGGTCTGCGCCTTGCGCGACGTGATGCTGATCTTCTGGCCGACCAGCGCGTTCATCAGCGTCGATTTGCCAACGTTCGGACGGCCGACGATCGCGACCATGCCGCAACGGAAACCGGCAGGAGTGGAAGTGGGAGCGTTCATGATCGGACCGGAATAGAAAAACGGGAGGCGCGCGCGCGGCGCGCCTCGGTGGAATCAGTGGCCGGCATCGGCCGCGCGCACGGGAATAGCGGTACTGGCTTCGGCATGCGTCTCAGCATTGGTGCTGGTGCCGCCGGGCGTAGCGGTTTGCGCGCGCTCGACGGTGCGCAGCGCCGATTCGGCCTTCACAGGGGGTGAACGGTGGCCAATGGCGCCGGCGCTCGGTACGGCATCGAAGCCCGCCGCTTTATCGGCTGGCTTGTCGCTCGCTGGCTTGTCGCCCGCTGGCTTGTCGCCCGATTTCTCCGCACCGCGTTCGGCTTTCTCCGCCGGGCGCTCCTGCACGTGCGCGGCGCGGATCACCGCGAGCGGCGCGCCTTCGGCCGCCGCGGTTTGCGCCGGACGCTCGCTGCGCGCCGAGATGCGCTCGCGGCGCTCCGGAGAGCGCAGATCGAGCGCGCCCTGCACGCCTGTCACGCCCGGGACGACCTCGGGCTCCGGCTTGGGCGCACGCGCGCCCTTCGAGCGGCGCGGCTTCGCAACCAGCGCAGGAGCCGCGGCCATGACCTCGTCGAGCGCCTTCTTCGCCGCGGCCTGCTCCGCCGCGCGACGGCTCGCGCCCGAGCCCGACACCTTCACGTCGAGCTTCGGCACCGTGCATTCGACTTCGAACTGCTGATTGTGCGCCGCACCATGCGTCGCGACCACCGTGTAGGTCGGCAACGCGATCTTGTGGCCTTGCAGGTACTCCTGCAGCAGCGTCTTGGAATCCTTGCCGAGCGTGCGCGGATCGATGTGATCGAGGATCGGCACGTAGAGGCGCTTGATGACGGTCTGGGCGGCGTCGAAGCCGCCATCGAGGAAGATCGCCCCGAAGATCGCTTCCAGCGCGTCCGCGAGGATCGACGGGCGGCGGAAGCCGCCGCTGCGCAGCTCGCCTTCGCCGAGACGCAGGCCGTCGGCAATATTGAGGGCCTGAGCGATCTCGTAGAGCGACTGCTGCTTGACCAGATTCGCGCGCACGCGCGAGAGGTCGCCCTCGTCCAGCTTGCCAAAACGTTGGAACAATAGGGCAGCCACCGCGCAATTCAGAACCGAATCACCGAGGAATTCGAGGCGTTCGTTATGCGTGGCACTGTGACTGCGGTGGGTTAAAGCCTGGCGCAGCAATTCCGCATTGCGAAATTCGTAGCGCAAACGGCTTTCCAACGGAGATTGGGGCATGGGGAGAGTATAACGCGCCCGCCGCCCCCGGCGAAAACAGGGGGCGGCGGGCGAAAAACCGTGATGAAGCGACGTTACCGAGGATTCTTCAAGTAGCGCGCGAAGATGCGATGCGAGTTATGCGAGCAAGACTCGTGTTCGCGCATGCGCTTTTTGTTGCGGCTTCTTTGGCTTCTTCGCGCAGCGTGATCAACGTGCATCGCACGTCGATCAAACACACATTACTCGAACGAACCGATGCGACGCAGGTTGCTGAAGTTCATCCAGATGAAGAACGCGCGGCCCACGATGTTCGCGTCGGGCACGAAGCCCCAGTAGCGGCTGTCCGCACTGTTGTCGCGGTTGTCGCCCATCATGAAGTAGTTGCCCGGCGGCACCTTGCAGATCACGCCGCGTGCGTTGTACTGGCAGTTGTCGCGATACGGGTAGTCCTCTGCGCCCACGATGAACGGCGGCACCGCGGGGTTGTTCAGGATGTTGTTCTTGCGGCCGTTGCCAAGGTCTTCCGTGAACTGCTTCGCGTAGCCAATGCGCTCTTCGTCGAAGAAGTCGCCTTGCGGCACTTCCGGCACCGGCTTGCCATTGATCGTGAGCTGCTTGTCCTGATAGGACACCACGTCGCCCGGCAGGCCGATCACGCGCTTGATGTAGTCGACCGACTCGTCTTTCGGATAGCGGAACACGACCACGTCGCCGCGCTCGAGCGGCCGGCCCTGCGTGACCTTCGTGTTCGTGATCGGCAGACGGATGCCGTAGTCGAACTTGTTCACGAGGATGAAGTCACCCACGAGCAGCGTCGGCACCATCGAACCCGACGGGATCTTGAACGGCTCCACGACGAACGAGCGGACGAGGAACACGATCAGGATGACGGGAAAGAAGCTCGCCGTGTACTCGAGCCACCACGGCTGGCGCAGCTTTTCGTTGCGCAGGTTCTGACGCGTGGCAGGTGCGTTTTCATCGGCAAAACGCTCGCCGATACGCTCCTGTTGACGGTCGAACTCCGCGACCGCCGCATCGGCGGCGAGGCGCCGACGCGGCATGAACACCAGTTTGTCTGCAACCCACGCAACGCCCGTCAAGAGAACGAGCACAAAAAGTATCAGCGCAAAATTCATGTAGAGATCCGTTGTCCGGCTTATTTGCGTTAATTATTTATCTTCGACACGAAGGATGGCGAGGAAGGCCTCTTGCGGAATCTCGACCGAGCCGACCTGCTTCATCCGCTTCTTGCCTTCCTTCTGCTTTTCGAGCAGCTTCTTCTTACGCGTGATGTCGCCGCCGTAGCACTTGGCCAGCACGTTCTTGCGCAGCGCCTTGATGTTCTCGCGCGCGATGATGTGCGCGCCGATCGCGGCCTGAATGGCCACGTCGTACATCTGGCGCGGAATGATCTCGCGCATCTTCGCCGCCACTTCGCGGCCGCGGTACTGCGACTGCGTGCGGTGCACGATGACGGACAGCGCATCGACCTTGTCGCCGTTGATCAGCATGTCGACCTTCACGACGTCCGAGCTGCGGTATTCCTTGAACTCGTAGTCCATCGACGCATAACCGCGCGACACCGACTTCAGACGGTCGAAGAAGTCGAGCACGATCTCCGCCATCGGAATTTCGTAGGTGAGCTGCACCTGGCGGCCGTGGTACTGCATGTTGATCTGGTTGCCGCGCTTCTGCGTACAGAGCGTGATGACCGAACCCACATAGTCCTGCGGCATGTACAGATTCACGGTCACGATCGGCTCGCGGATCTCACCGATCTTCGAGGGCTCCGGCATCTTCGCCGGGTTCTCGACCTTGATCAGGGTGCCGTCCGCCTGCACGACTTCGTACACCACGGTTGGTGCCGTGGTGATGAGGTCCATGTCGAACTCGCGCTCGAGACGCTCCTGCACGATTTCCATGTGCAGGAGACCCAGGAAGCCGCAGCGGAAGCCGAAGCCGAGCGCCTGCGACACTTCCGGCTCGTACTGGAGCGAGGCGTCGTTGAGCTTGAGCTTTTCGAGTGATTCGCGCAGCGCGTCGTACTGGTTCGCCTCGACCGGATAGAGACCCGCGAACACCTGCGGCTTCACTTCCTTGAAGCCTGGCAGCGGCTCGGACGCCGGCTTCGTGGCGAGCGTAACGGTGTCGCCCACCTTCGTCGCAGCGAGTTCCTTGATGCCGGCGATGATGAAGCCCACCTGCCCCGCCGACAGCGAGTCGAGGTTGCGCGACTTCGGCGAGAACACGCCGACGTGCTCGACCGGATACTGCGCGCCGGTGGCCATCAGCTTGATCTTGTCCTTCGGACGCAGCGTGCCGTTGACGATACGCACGAGCATCACCACGCCCACGTAGTTGTCGAACCACGAGTCGATGATGAGCGCCTGCAGCGGTGCTTCCGGATCGCCCTTGGGCGGCGGCACCTTGGCGATGAGCGATTCGAGCACGTCTTCCACGCCGAGACCGGTCTTCGCGCTGCAGCGCGTGGCGTCGGTCGCGTCGATGCCGATCACGTCCTCGATTTCTTCGATGGCGTTTTCGGGGTTGGCGGCGGGCAGGTCGATCTTGTTGAGCACCGGCACGACTTCCACGCCGAGTTCGATCGCGGTGTAGCAGTTCGCCACCGTCTGCGCCTCGACGCCCTGGCTCGCGTCCACCACGAGCAGCGCGCCCTCGCACGCGGAGAGCGAGCGGCTCACCTCGTACGAGAAGTCGACGTGCCCGGGCGTGTCGATCAGGTTCAGGTTGTAGACCTTGCCGTCGCGCGCCTTGTACGAGAGCGCGGCGGTCTGCGCCTTGATGGTGATGCCGCGCTCGCGCTCGAGATCCATCGAGTCGAGCACCTGCGATTCCATTTCGCGGTCGGACAAGCCGCCGCACAGCTGGATGATGCGATCGGCGAGCGTCGACTTGCCATGGTCGATGTGCGCAATGATCGAGAAGTTACGAATATGATCCATTCAGTGCCGATCAAGCGAAAAAGGCGCGCCCCAACGATTGCGTGGCACGCCTCGTAAACAGATGAAAAACCGGACTATTTTAGCCGAAAAGGGGTCCCACGGGCGAACCGTCCGCTGATGTAACGGATGTGTCATGGCGCGCTTGCATGTTGCGCGGCCCACCGCACGCGTGTTTCACGCACCGCTCGGCGGCTTCTGCAGCGCGCCCGGCGCGTCGGCGGCGAGCCCGAGCGTCGCGCGCACGCGCGCCTCGTCGAGATGGTAGTGGCACAGCTCGATGCCGTCGCAAAGGAGCACCGGCACGAGTTCGTCGTAACGGGCCTGCAGCGCGGGGTCGGAATCGACATCGATCACGTCGAGCCGCGCACCCGCCGCCGCGGCGAGCGGCTCGAGCGCGACGCGCATGTCCTCGCACAGATGACACCACGCGCGCCCGTACAGCACGAGGTGCGCGCTCGCACGCTCGAGCGCGCCCGGCGACGCCGGCGAAGACCGCAAGGGCGGGCGCACCGCGCGTTACTTCTGGCCCGGTGCGCGCGGGCGCAGCGGCACGAACTGCGTGTTGTCGCCGCGCCGCACGAGCACCGCCACCATCTTCTGCGGGTCGAGATGCGCCGTGACGTCCTGGAACTGCTTCGCGCCCGTGATATCCGTGTCGCCCACGCGCAGGATGATGTCGCCCTTTTGCAGGCCGGCGCGCGCTGCCGGGCCGTCCACCGAATCCACCATCGCACCGCCCTTGATCTTGAGCTGGGCGAGCTGGTCGGCGGGGATATCGACCACCGCGATACCGAGCGCACCCATCGCGCGCGGCTTGGGATCGGGCGCCTTTTTCTGGTCGGCCTTCGCGCTCTTGTCGGTCTGCATCTCGGCGATCGTGATCGGCAGATCGCGTGTCGCGCCCTTGCGCCAGATCGTCACAGTCGCCTTGGTGCCCGGCTTCGTGTCGCCAACCATGCGCGGCAAGTCGGTCGCGGCGTCGACGCTCGCGCCATTGAACTTCAGGATGATGTCGCCCGGCTGGATGCCTGCCTTGTCAGCCGGGCCGCCCGGCTCGACGCTGGAGACGAGCGCGCCTTGCGCCTTGGGCAAGCCGAGCGAATCGGCCACGTCCTTCGTCACCTCGCCGATCGCCACGGCAATGCGGCCGCGCGTGACCTTGCCCGTCGACTTCAGCTGATCTGCCACGCGCATCGCCTCGTCGATCGGAATCGCGAACGAAATGCCCATGAAGCCGCCGGTGCGGCTATAGATCTGCGAGTTGATGCCGATCACCTCGCCTTGCATGTTGATGAGCGGGCCACCGGAGTTGCCGGGGTTCACGGCCACGTCGGTCTGGATGAACGGCAGATAGTCGCCGGTATCGCGCCCCTTCGCGCTCACGATGCCCGCCGTCACGGTGTTCTCGAGGCCGAACGGCGAACCGATCGCCACGACCCACTCGCCCACGCGCACCTTGTTCGAATCGCCCATCGTCACGGCCGGGAGATTCGCGGCCTGGATCTTCACGACGGCAACGTCCGTGCGATCGTCCACGCCGATCAGCTTCGCCTTGAATTCGCGCTTGTCGGTGAGCGTCACATAGATGCTGTCCGCGTCATCGATCACGTGCGCATTGGTCATCACGTAGCCGTCGCTCGAAAGGATGAAGCCCGAGCCGACGCCGCTGTTCTGTTCGGTATCGTTGCCGCTGTCCGGGCCCGAGTCCGAACCGCCACCGCCCTGGCTTCCTCCTTGACCGCCGCCGCCCTGACCGCCGCCTTGTCCACCCTGCGGCCCTTGCGGGAGCGGGATGCCAAAGAAGCGGCGGAAGAATTCCGACATGTCGCCCTGATCCATCCCCGGCGGGAGGCCGCGCTGCGCCGTGGAGACGCGTGTGGTGGTGCGGATATTGACGACCGATGGCCCCACTTTGTCCACGAGGTCGGCGAAATCGGGCAAGTTGGCAGCCGGCGCCGCCGATGCCACGTGCGGTGCGAACGGCAGGCATGCCGCCACGACCGCGGCCGCGAAGAATTTGCGCAGCGGGAGAATCGTCATATCGAAGTCAGCCGAAGGAGGAGTTACCTGGGAGCCTTGTATTCTATGGCAGACGCGAACTGCTGCAACGTGGTCTGGGGCACTTCTCCGAGCAACGTGATGAAGTAATCGCCGTTGCGCTTCACGAGCACGTGGGTCGCACCACTGCTGCCCGAGCCTTCCTTGCGACTGTTGTTCTTCACCGGTTCGATAAAGACGGAAAGCGTGGACAGTCCGTCAGAGAACACAGCCTGATCGACCGGAATAGGCGGATCGCTGGCGTCGCGTGCGGCCATGGGCCGGCGCACTTCACGAATCTTCTGGAAGCCCGGCGCGGCCTGGCCAAACGACCAACCCTGCGCTTCGATATCGACCGGCTGCAGCGGCGGACGCACCACGTTCCAGCCCTCGATATTGCGCATGCCGTTCACGATAGGCGTCTTGTCGACGGGGCCGCCGATGCGTACCTGCGTGAACGCGAGTTGCTGGAGCACCTGGCCGTTCGAAGGGTCGAGCATCTGCGAACGCAGCAGCAGTCCGGTTTTCGCGTCGGCCCACAGCTTGTAGGCGAAGCGAAAATTGTCCTTCGGGTCGAGCTGGATCACCTGGCTGTCGAGGCCCGCCACACGGTCGTTGCCGAGCAGCTTCGGCTCGTACACGCCCAGCACCTGGTCACCGCTCGTGGAGAGCAGCGCCGGGAAAGCGTCCTTGTTCTGGCGCTTTTCGACGACGAGCAGCTTGCGCTCGGGCACGAAGGTATAAAGATCGTCGTTGTGGCGCAGCATCGTGCGCGGCTTGCCGTCGAGGCTTTCGAGCTTCTCGAACTCGCCGTCCTGCTTCGAGGCGTAGTGCGTGATGCGTGAGGACTGCACGAACTCGCCGCGCTGGTAGACGAAGGTGCCTTCGTAGCTTTGCTGCTGAGCAGCCTGCTGGATGCGGTCGAGCAACTGCGCCGCGCTCTGGCGCGTGGCGGCATCGGCCGCGGACGCGCCTTGCGCGTGGGCACACGGGGCGACAGACAGAGCGGTGAACATCACGGCTGCGCAGCACAGGAATGCCGGCAACCGCCCCCAGATCGTCTTTTTATTCAACCGCAATGTCTGCATCAAACTTATTGGCCTTGCGTGGTGAGAGCGGCTGAGCGGATGTACGGCATGGAATCCGACATAACCGGCTGCTGCGCGAACTGCTGATGCGCCTGGAGGTATTCGTCGAGGCGCGCGTCGCGGATGATATTACCGTCCTGAGCGCCGGTGAGAGGCGCCGGCGTGGTGTTCATCGCCACGCGCTGCACGCCGTCGCCCTGCGACTGGACGGCGGCGATTTGCGGCGCACCGGCCATGCCCACGCCGCGCATTTGCGGCATGACGATCCACGTGAGCGTAGCAGCGGCGGCGGCCACGGCCAACGACGGCACCACGCGGCGGCGCAGCGCCAGAATACGGCCCACGCGCTCATTGCGGCCAGCCTGCACCTGCGGCAGCGCGGCCGGTGCGAGCAGATGCGGCTCCGCTTCGAAACGCGCTGCGAAACCCGTCATGAAAGCGCGGCTCGCGGCCTGACTAAGTGCCAGATCGTCAGAGCGCAGCACGTCGCCGATCAGGTGGTACTCCGACCAGGCTGCGCGCCCTTCGCCGTCGAGTTCCAGATATTTTCCGTTCAGATGCTCCTGCGCCGACGCTTCACCGTCGACGAAGGCGGACAGACGCTCGCCGCGCGAGCTTGATACCGATTGCATCGAGACCGAACCCATGATGCTCCCCATTTCCTGACAGACGTCCCTGGTGACACCTACTCATTCTGATGAATCGCGTCGCCGCCCGGGGCGAAACTGGTTGTTCTTCTTACCAGCGCTTGCCTTCCGGAGTGTCCAGCAGCGGACGCAATTTTGCCGCAATGGCTTCCCGAGCGCGGAAAATTCTCGATCTGACGGTGCCGATCGGGCACCCCATCATTTCGGCGATCTCTTCGTAGCTTAGGCCTTCTATTTCCCGAAGCGTAATGGCGGTGCGCAGCTCTTCCGGTAAAACCGCCATCGCAGCATTGACCGTCTGTGCGATCTGCTTGCTCATCAACATCGACTCGGGCGTATTGATATCCCTTAGTTGATCGGCGTCCGAGAAAGTTTCCGCTTCTTCTGCATCTGCCTCAGTAGAAGTCGGCGCGCGTCTTCCCTGGGTCGCAAGGTAGTTCTTCGCCGTATTGACAGCAATCCGGTACAACCACGTATAGAAAGCCGATTCGCCACGAAACTGCGGTAGTGCGCGGTAAGCCTTGATGAAGGCGTCCTGGGCCACGTCCTCGACCTCGGCGGGGTCCCGCACGAGGCGCGAGATCAGCCGGATGATCTTGCGGTGGTATTTCGAGACCAGGAGCTCGAACGCGGCCTTGTCGCCTTGTTGCACGCGCTCGACCAGAACCTGATCAATTTCTTTTTCGCTCACCTGAAAAATCCGTTAGCACATGAAGGAGACATGGGGGCACCATTGTAGCGTCCTCGCCACGGTCTCACGTTACGCGAGTAACAGCGGTTACAAGCTTTACAGCGAAGGGAAGCTCAGCGGCCGGCCGCGCTGTGCGCGCGCACGGCGAGCGTACGGAAGGTATCGGCGGCAACAGCGTCGGCGGCAACGAGAATCGTCGCGCGGCGTGCACCCTGCTCCACGACGAGTGCGAGCAGCCATGTACCCCATTGCGACGCACCGGCAAGGCGCCCGGCCGCGAGGCAGGCGCCATCGCGTGAATACGCCGCCAGGTAATCTGACCCGATTTCGATGAATGCCGGTTGCTTGCGACGCCACGCCGCAGCCACGAGGCCGCCGCTCGCGAGGAACGCCAGCGTAAGCGGCAACGCTTGCCAGCCGCCGAGCCATGGCGCAAGCGTCGTGTAGACGGCGGCCGTGGCCACGCCGAGACCTGCGGCAACGAGCAGTTGCAGCGCGAGGGAGGGACGCAGGGAAAGAAGCGGCGCGAGCACGCGCCGCGAGGGGAAAGCAGGAACGCGGCCGGCCGAAGTAGCGTGTGTACTACGCGGCGCGGCCGCTGTCTCGTCGTGCGGAATCAAGCGTGACGCTTGAATACGAGCGTGCCGTTCGTGCCGCCGAACCCGAACGAGTTCTTCAGCGCGACGTCGATCTTCATGTCCCGCGCGGTGTTCGCGCAGTAGTCCAGGTCACATGCCGGATCCTGGTTGAAGATGTTGATCGTCGGCGGCGACACCTGGTTGTGCACGGCCAGCACCGTGAACACCGACTCCAGACCGCCCGCGCCACCCAGCAGGTGGCCCGTCATGGACTTGGTCGAGTTCACGACGATATCCTTCGCATGATCGCCGAAGGCGCGCTTGATCGCCGTGGTTTCCGCGAGGTCGCCGAGCGGCGTGGACGTGCCGTGCGCGCTCAACCAGTCCACTTCACTGGTGTTGACGCCCGCGTTCTTCATCGCGGCGAGCATGCAGCGGCGCGCACCGTCGCCGTCTTCGAGCGGAGCGGTCATGTGATACGCATCGCCGCTCATGCCGTAGCCGCCGATTTCCGCGTAGATCTTTGCGCCGCGCGCCTTCGCGTGTTCGTACTCTTCGAGCACCATCACGCCTGCGCCTTCGCCGAGCACGAAACCGTCACGGTCCTTGTCCCACGGACGGCTCGCCGTTGCCGGATCGTCGTTGCGCTGCGAGAGCGCACGCGCGGCCGCGAAGCCGCCGATGCCCAGCGGCGAAACGGTCGATTCCGCGCCGCCCGCAATCATCACGTCGCAGTCGCCGTATTCGATCAGACGCGACGCTTCACCAATGCAGTGCAAGCCGGTCGTGCAAGCCGTGACCATTGCCAGATTCGGGCCCTTGAGGCCGTACTTGATCGACAGATGGCCCGAGATCATGTTGATGATCGAGGCAGGCACGAAGAACGGCGAGATGCGGCGCGGACCGCGGTTGAGCAGTTCGGTTTGCGTGACTTCGATCATCGGCAGGCCGCCGATGCCCGAGCCGACGTTCACGCCGATGCGCTCCGCGTTCGCTTCAGTGACTTCGAGACCGCTGTCCTGGATCGCCTGCATGCCCGCAGCGATGCCGTAATGGATGAACGTATCCATATGGCGCGCTTCTTTCGCCGGCATGTAGTCTTCAACGTTGAAGCCCTTCACTTCGCCGGCAAAACGGGTCGAGAAGTTCGTCGCGTCGAACTTCGTGATGTTGGCGATGCCGGACTTCCCGGCGACCAGATTGGCCCAGCCGTCGGCAACATTATTGCCAACAGGCGAAATCAGCCCCAGGCCTGTAACAACAACTCGACGACGGCTCACGGTAACCCCTTATCCATAGATGACAAAAACAAAAGCCACAGAGGCCACAGGAAATGCTCCTGTGAGCCCTGTGGCTAGTTGACCAGCAGATGCCCCGCAGCGAGTGCGGCAGGCGTATGCGGTTTCACGGGCGAGCGTCCTCGCGGGCCGCCAGCGCAAGCGTTGCGCGGCCCAGGCGGGAATCGGGCGCTTAGGCCTTGACGTTCGCGCGAGCGTAGTCGATCGCTTGCTGAACCGTCGTGATCTTCTCGGCTTCCTCGTCCGGGATTTCCATGCCGAACTCGTCTTCCAGAGCCATGACCAGTTCAACGGTGTCGAGCGAGTCGGCGCCCAGATCGTTCACGAACGAAGCTTCGTTCTTGATTTCAGCTTCGGCGACGCCCAGTTGCTCGGCGACGATCTTCTTGACGCGCTGTTCGATGTTGTCCATTACCCCTCCAAGGGAAAAAAGTTAGCTCATGAATGCGAGTGCGCGCATTTTATCAGGTTTGACCTGGCTGAAAAGCGGCGCTCAAGGTTCCGGAAGGCTATCCGCGACGGCGCTTGAGCAAGGTTTTTACACAAGCGCATCAAGGCGCGGATAGTACCTGAATCCGGTTAAGACATATACATGCCGCCGTTCACGTGCAACGTCGTGCCCGTGATATAGGCCGCCTGCGGCGACGCGAGGAACGCGACCGCGTGCGCGATGTCGTCCGGGCTGCCAAGGCGGCCCAGCGGAATCTGCTGCTTGAGCGCGGCTTGCTGCTCAGCCGGCAGGTCCTTCGTCATGTCGGTGTCGATGAAACCCGGCGCGACGCAGTTCACGGTAATGCCGCGGCTGCCGATCTCGCGTGCAAGCGCGCGCGTCATGCCCGCCACGCCGGCCTTCGCGGCCGCGTAGTTGGCCTGACCCGGGTTGCCCGACGAGCCCACCACCGACGTGATGTTGATGATGCGGCCGCCCTTGGCCTTCATCATCGGGCGCAGCACGGCGCGCGAGAGGCGGAACACCGACTTCAGGTTCGTGTCGATGACCGCATCCCATTCGTCGTCCTTCATGCGCATCGCCAGGTTGTCCTGCGTGATGCCCGCATTGTTCACGAGGATCGCAAGACCGCCGAATTCCTTGACCGTTGCGTCGATGAGCGCTTCTGCCGCCGCGGCGTCGTTCACGTTGAGCACGGCGCCGCGGCCCTTCAGGCCCGCTTCTTCGAAAGCGGCCGAAATCGCCTGCGCGCCGGCTTCGCTCGTGGCCGTACCGATCACCGTCGCGCCCTGGCGCGCCAGTTCCAGCGCGATCGCGCGGCCGATGCCACGCGTGGCGCCGGTCACGATTGCGGCTTGATTGTCGAGAGTCTTTTCCATCGTTTGAATCCGTTAGCGGTGGTGACGTAGGCGCTTAGGCCTTCAGAAGCGCGAGCGCTTCGTCGAGCGACTTCGGATCGAGCACCGAGGCGCCGACCAGGTTGCCGTCGATACGCTTGGTGAGGCCCGCGAGCACCTTGCCCGGACCACATTCGACCACGTGCGTCGCGCCTTGCGCCGCGATGGCCTGCACACACTCGACCCAGCGCACCGCACCCGCGGCCTGACGCACGAGCGCGTCGCGGATCTTCGCGGGATCGGTTTCGAAGGCCACGTCGACGTTGTTCACCACGGGAATTTGCGGCGCGTTCAGCGTGACGCTCGCGAGGTAATCGCGCAACTGATCCGAGGCGGGCTTGAGCAGCGACGAGTGGAACGGCGCCGAAACCGGCAGCGGCAGCGCGCGCTTGGCACCCTTGCCCTTGGCGACTTCGCAGGCCTTCTCGACCGCACCCTTATGGCCGGCGATCACGACTTGCGCCGGCGCGTTGAAGTTCACGGCTTCGACCACGCCGCCGCTCGCGGCCGCGGCTTCGGCGCAGACTGCACGCACCGTGTCGTCGTCGAGGCCGAGCACGGCGGCCATGCCGCCCTCGCCCACCGGCACCGCGCTTTGCATGGCCTGGGCGCGAAAGCGCACGAGCGGCACGGCGTCGCGGAACGCGAGCACGCCGGCGGCGACGAGCGCCGTGTATTCGCCGAGGCTGTGGCCCGCGACGATCGCCGGCGCCGGGCCGCCCGCCTGTTGCCACGCGCGATACACGGCGTAGGCGGCGGTGAGCATGACCGGCTGGGTGTTGGTGGTGAGGTTGAGCTCTTCAGCGGGGCCTTCGGCGATCAGCTTGCCGAGGTCCTGGCCGAGCGCGTCGGACGCTTCTTGCAGCGTCTCGCGCACGATGGCGTTATCGGCGAAGGCGTCGAGCATGCCGACGGCCTGCGAGCCTTGTCCGGGAAAAACGAACGCGAATTTCATAACGTCCCCAAATTCGTTCAATACGGGTGGGCAATGCGCTCGGATGAACCGCCGCCGGCTGCGCACAACGTGCATGTCGTGCGCACAGCCCGGCTGCGGGAGCGCGAAAGCCCGCTCAGGATGCTTAGAAGCGGATGACGGAAGCGCCCCAGGTGAAGCCGCCGCCCACGCCTTCGATCAGCACGTTCTGGCCGCGCTTGATGCGGCCGTCGCGCACCGCGACGTCGAAAGCGAGCGGGATCGAGGCCGCCGAGGTGTTGCCATGCTCGCCCACCGTCACCACCATGCGCTCGGCGGGCAGGCCGAGCTTGCGGCAGGTGCCCTGCATGATGCGGATGTTGGCCTGGTGCGGAATCAGCCAGTCGACCTGGTCGGCGGTGAGCTGCGCCTTGTCGAGCGCCTCGATCGCGACCTTTTCGAGCACGTTCACAGCAAGCTTGAACACCGCCTGGCCGTCCATGTGCAGGAACGCGTTGCCCGCGATCACGCCGCCATTCACGTTGCCCGGCGTGCACAGGATGTGCGCGTAGCTGCCGTCGGCGTGCAGCGCGCTCGCGAGCACGCCCGGTTCGTTCGACGCCTGCAGCACGATCGCGCCGGCACCGTCGCCGAACAGCACGCAGGTGGTGCGGTCATTGAAGTCGAGAATACGCGAGAAGGTCTCCGCACCGACCACGAGCGCCGTGCGGTGCTGGCCGCTGCGGATCAGGCTGTCGGCCACCGAAACGGCGTACGCGAAGCCCGAACACACAGCCTGCACGTCGAACGCCGCACCGTGATTGCGGATGCCGAGCTTGTTCTGCAACAGGCAGGCCGTGCTCGGAAACACGAAATCGGGCGTGGAAGTGGCGACGATGATGAGGTCGATCGACTGCGGATCGACATCGGCCGCCGCGATCGCGCGCTGCGACGCCGCAAGCGCGAGATCGCTCGTCGTGACGTCGGGCGCGGCGAAGTGGCGCGCGTGAATGCCCGTGCGGGCCACGATCCACTCGTCGCTCGTCTCGACGCCTTTTGCGGCGAGCCGTTCGGCCAGTTCCTGGTTGGTGACGCGATCAGGCGGAAGGTAACTGCCCGTGCCGATCACGCGGGAATAGAGAGTCGATTGAGCCATTATGCCTTCGAGGATGATGCGGCGCCGGGCGGTACTTCGCCCGCTGCCTGGCTGGGCACGCTAGTCGCCTGCCCCGCCTGCGCGGCTTGCACATTCTGGGCGCCGCCGGGCTCGTCTGCCGCCTGTTCGAGCGAACCGGCGTTTTCTTCCATGGCGCGCGCGAGGCGCTCCAGCACGCCATTTTTGACGGCATCATACCCGCGATTGATCGCACACTCAAACGCGTAGGCATCGGCCGAGCCGTGACTCTTGATGACGAGGCTCTTCAAGCCCAGCAGCGCCGCGCCGTTGTACTGGCGATGGTCCACGCGCTTCTTGAAGCGCATCAGCACGGGCAGAGCGGCAATTGCCATGAGCTTGGTGAGCCACGAGCGGCCGAACTCTTCCTTGATCATGTCGTTGAGCATCTGCGCGAGGCCCTCAGACGTCTTGAGCGCGACATTCCCAACGAAACCGTCACAGACGATGACGTCGACGGTGCCCTTGTAAATGTCGTTGCCTTCGACGTTGCCGCGGAAGTTCAGCGTGCTCGCGCGCAGGAGCTCGCCCGCGCGCTTGATGGTCTCATTGCCCTTGATGACTTCTTCGCCGATATTCAGGAGCCCGATGGTTGGGCGATCCTTGCCCTCGAGCGCCGCAACGAGCGCGTGGCCCATCTCCGCGAACTGCAGCAGATGCTGCGGCTCGCAGTCGACGTTCGCACCGAGGTCGAGCATCGTCGTGTAACCGCGCGGATTGGGCAATGCAAAGGCGATAGCCGGACGTTCGATGCCAGGCAGTGTCTTGAGCACGTAGCGCGAAACGGCCATGAGCGCGCCGGTGTTGCCGGCCGAGATGCAGGCTTGCGCCTCGCCCTCTTTCACGCGATTGAGCGCGACGCGCATCGACGAATCTTTTTTCTTGCGCAGGGCGACTTCGACCGGATCGTCCATTTCGACGACCTCGGTGGCGGGCACGACGGTAAGCGCGGGATGGTCCGCCGCCTTCAGCTTTTTCAACTGGGCGCGAACCGCCGACTCGACGCCCACGAGCATGAGATGCGCGTCGGGGTGCGAGCGGACGAAATGGACTGCGGCAGGCACCGTCACAGACGGGCCGTGGTCGCCTCCCATGCAATCTATCGTGAGCGTAACAGTCATGGAATGCGACGGATTTCAGGCATAAAAAAGCGGCAGTTGAATGCCGCCTTTTTTGCCGAGCCGAAATATGGTCAAGCGAACGTGATCGTCAGATGCGGCGCCAGGCTGCAAGCCATGCGCCGCACGCTGAAACGATTAGTCGTTCTTGGTCTTGACGACTTTCTTGCCGCGGTAGTAGCCGTTCGGGCTGATGTGGTGACGCAGATGCACTTCACCCGTGCTCGGCTCGACGGCCAGCGGCGCGCCCGTGAGGAAATCGTGCGAGCGGTGCATACCGCGCTTCGACGGCGACTTCTTGTTTTGTTGAACTGCCATGATAACTCCTGAAAATTTTCCGAATTCTAACACAGCCCGATCCGGCCGCCGCCACCCTTGGGGGGTGGCCGGACTCCGGGCTCAGGCCCTCGCGTCTGGTACTGCCTGCCCCGCGCAGCCGACTAAGGCTGACCTTAGTGCTTACTGCCGGGACCGTCCTTCTTGAGCGATTCGAGCGCCGCAAACGGGTTGACGCGCTCTTCCGGCTCGATTTCCTGCTCCGGCACGTCGTCCACGGAATCCACGCCCTCCGCGCCGTCGGGACCCGAGGCGAGACTTTCGTGAATCTCCGGACAGACTTCGTGCTTCGGCACCAGCGGCAGCGCGAGCAACAGCTCCTCTTCGATCAAGTCGACGAGATCGAAATGGCGCGAGCCCACGATCACTTCGACTTCATCGTCGTCGAGCGGAAACTCGTCCGCCTCTTCTTCCGTCTGGACGATACGGAAGGTCGCATCCGCATTGAATGCCTGCTCGTACGGAGCCAGGCACCGCTGGCACGTGAGCCACGCACCACCGTGAACGGCAAGGCGCAGGTATGGCTGCGGCCCTTCAGTGCCGTTGTCCTGCAATTCCTGCTGGGTAAAGCCCGCGGCCTGCCAGGTGAACGCGGTATCGCGATCTGGCGCCTCGGCCGGGACTTCGTTTAACATGCGCGGCAGTTGCGAGACGCGCACGACGCCCGCTGCCTCGCGCTCGCTACGCGCGAATTCGAAGAGATCGAAGTCACGCGGATTCAGTTCGGCGCCAGCAGGCTTACCAGAATGTTCGGTCATGTGCGCTCTCCTGCTTCACGGCCCGGGTAACCGGCGAGCGATGCGCGAAAGCCGACAGCGGCTCGCAGCAATCCAGCTCGTACCGGCCCGCACTGGCCTGCATTGACCATCGGCACAGGCGCCCGCACAAGACGTGCGACGAGAGCATACCGATGAAAAGCCCAAAATCATATCGCCTTTATCTTTGCGAGTCAAACACTTAAGCTCGCGTACGCAAGTGTCTGTGCGAGCGCGGTTTTCGGGCGCCTTTGATGACGTTTTGCGGGAAATCCGCCCCTGTTTTCGAGACGAAATCGCCCCGAAAACCCCAAATCACAGCCGCACGTTCCAGTCATATTCGCAGCCGTTTTCATACTCCGATCGAACATGCAGGATTCTCTCTCGCAGGCCCCGCGCACGGGCCGCCCCGCCCTCATCCTCGCCTCCAGCTCGCGCTACCGGCGCGAGCTGCTCGAACGTCTGCGCATTCCTTTCGAGACTGCCGTGCCCGCCATCGACGAAACGCCGCACCCCGGCGAAACGCCCGAGGCGACGGCGCTGCGCCTCGCCGCCGCGAAAGCCCGTGCCGTGGCCACCGCCCTGCCCGCCGGCGCCGCGCGCACGCTCGTGATCGGCTCCGACCAGGTTGCCACCTTCGATGGCCGCCAGATCGGCAAGCCCGGCACGCACGAGCGCGCGCTCGAGCAGTTGCAGGCCATGCGCGGCCGCGACGTGTTGTTCCATAGTGCCCTGAGTCTGCTCGACACCGCTACTGGCCAAACGGATACCGTCGACATCGTGACGAAGGTGCGCTTTCGCGCGTTGCCCGATGCCGCGCTCGACGCCTATCTGCGCGCCGAAACGCCTTACGACTGCGCGGGCAGCGCGAAAGCGGAAGGGCTCGGCATTGCGCTGCTCGAAGCGATCGAATCGGACGATCCCACCGCCCTGATCGGCCTGCCGCTCATTGCGCTCACGCGCATGCTGCTTGCCGCGGGCTATCCGCTGCTGGAGATGCAAGCATGAGCCTCGGCACCCTCTATTTGATCCCCAACACGCTCGGCGAAGGCGACGATGCCGCGCTCAACGCGGTCCTCCCCATGCCCGTGCGCGAACGCGCGGGCACGCTCGCAAGCTATATCGGCGAAAACGCGAAGACCACGCGCGCCTTCCTCAAGCGCGTGGGCACGACGCGTCCGATCCAGGAAATCGACATCCGCGAGCTGAACGTCAACACGCCGGCAGGCGAAGTCGACAAGCTGCTCGCGCCGCTCCTCGCGGGCATCGACACGGGGCTCGTGTCAGAAGCGGGCGTACCGGCGGTCGCCGATCCGGGCGCGCTGCTCGTGCGGCGCGCGCACGAGCGCGGCATCAAGGTCGTGCCGCTCGTAGGCCCGAGCTCGATCCTGCTCGCGTTGATGGCGTCGGGCCTGAACGGCCAGAGCTTCGCGTTTCACGGCTACCTGCCCGTCGACGCGAACGAGCGCGTGAAAAGGCTACGCGAACTGGAGCAGACCTCGCGCAAGGGCAAGCAGACGCAGATCTTCATCGAAACGCCCTATCGCAACCGCACGCTGCTCGACGCCCTGCTCGCGACCTGCGCGCCCTCCACGCTCGTGTGCGTCGCCGCCGATCTCACGCTGCCCGCCGAGACGATCGTGAGCCGCGCCGTGTCGGACTGGAAGAAGAAGCCCGCGCCCGAATTGCAAAAACGGCCGGCGATTTTCCTGCTGCTCGCGAACTGAACGCGCCTCGCCGCGCAAAAACGAATCGGCCGCTGCGCAACCCTCGCGCAGCGGCCGATTTTCCTTGCGGACGTCCGGAAGTCGAAGCGCCGTTAGCGCTCAGTGCACCGAGAGCTTGCCGCCCATCAGCAGCGAATGCACGGCGGCCGAACCGATGTTCGCGCCCACGCGCTTCGCCACGCGGTCGGTGAGGCTCTGCTTGACCGTGTAGTCGACGACGTCCGGCGCCTTGATGACTTCGCGCGCCACGTAATCGGTGTCGCCGTAGCCATCCGCGAGACCGAGTTCCACGCTCTTCTGCCCGGTCCAGAACAGGCCCGAGAAAATGTCCGGCGAGTCCTTCAGGCGCTTGCCGCGGCCCGCCTTCACGGCGTCGATGAACTGCTGGTGGATCTGGTCGAGCATCTCCTGGGCGTGCGCGTCCATTTTCGGCGTATCGGGCGAAAAGGGATCGAAGAAGCCCTTGTTTTCGCCGGAGGTGCGCAGGCGCCGCTGAACCCCGAGCTTGTCCATGAGTCCGGTAAAGCCGAAACCGTCCATCAGCACGCCGATCGAGCCCACGATGCTCGCCTTGTTGACGTAGATCTTGTCGGCGGCTGCCGCGACGTAATAGCCCCCCGAAGCGCACATGTCGCCCACCACCACATACAGCGGGATGGCCGGGTACTTCGTGCGCAGACGGTGGATCTCGTCGTTGATGATGCCGGCCTGCACCGGGCTGCCGCCGGGGCTGTCGATGTGCAGAACCACGCCCGCAGTGCCGTCGTCGTCGAAGGCGCTGTCCAGCGCGCTGATGATGTCCTCCGCGTTCGCGGGAGTGTCGGAGCCGATTTCGCCGTCGAGCGAAACGAGCGCCGTATGGCGCCCTTCACTCTCCACGCGCGCGCCTGAAAGATCAAGGATCGCCCACGCGATGACCACGAACACCGCGAGAAACGCGAAGCGAAAGAAGATCCGCCAGCGCCGCGCCGCACGCTGTTCGGTGATCGCCGCCAGCGCGATGCGTTCGAGCGCCTCGCGCTCCCAGCCAGGCGCGGACGCGCCGCGGTCTGACGAAGCCGCGCGCGGCGCTTCGTTCGAATCAGGGGTCGGATTGTCGGACATGCGAGCGGATAACGGGTCGAAGGTCAGTGATCAGGTTGGGGTCGGACGCAAAGCGTCGTCCGGCAGCCAGAATACCGCACGGCCCTCCGGCGTGTCGCGTTCCTCGACTTGCACGGGGCGCAAACGGCCGCCGCGGCACGGTCCGCCCACGCACTTGCCCGTGTCGGGCTGGTAGATCGCGCCGTGCGTGGCGCACATCAGATAGAGCCCCGACGACTCGAAGAACTGGCCCTCGACCCAGTCGAGTTCCATCGGCACGTGCGCGCAGCGGTTCAGATACCCGTACACCTCGCCTGCGTAGCGCACGAAGAACACCACAGCGTCGCCGCCCGCGTAGGTCGCGTTCATGCGCCGCCCCTCGCCGCCCTCGGCGAGTTCTTCGGCCGCGCACACGCGCACGGGCTCGCTCGCCGGTGCCTGCGGCGCCGTGCTCATGCGTTCTCCCGAAGCCAGAGCGCAAGCGCGGCCACGTCCTGCGCGACGAAGCGCGGCTCGAGCTTTTCGAGCGCGCCGCTCGCATGCGCGCCATACGCGACGCCAACGCCCGCCGCGCCCGCGTTGATCGCCATCTGCAGGTCGTGCGTCGTGTCGCCGATCATCACCGTACGGCCAAGATCCTGCCCCAATTCACGCGTGAGTTCCTGAAGCATGGCGGGATGCGGCTTCGAGAAGGTCTCGTCGGCGCAGCGCGTGCCGTCGAAGAGGCTCGTGAGCCGCGAATCCGCCAGTGCGCGGTTCAACCCCACCCGGCTCTTGCCCGTCGCCACGGCAAGCAGGTAGCCGGTGTCGCGCAGTTCCGTGAGCATCTCGCGTACGCCTGCGAACAGCTCGGTCTGCTGGTCCTTCAACAAATAATGGATGCGGTAGCGCTCCACGAGCCGCGGGTAGTCGGCCGGATCGAGCGTGGGCGCGGCAATCTGCAGCGCCTCACGCAGGCCGAGGCCGATGACATAGCTCGCCGCTTCGTCGCCGGGCACGGGCAGACCGAGGTCGCGGCACGCCGCCTGGATGCTGCGCGTGATATGGGCGGTCGAGTCCATCAGGGTGCCATCCCAGTCGAACACAATCAGATCAAATAACTCTCGAGCCATGCAGGACTTCTCCAAACGCTGTCAGATTCGGTGTCATTCGGGACGGGCCGCGCCAGGCCGGGCCGCCGCGCTGTCTTCGCTAGCGCCGCTTTCGCGCTGCGCGCGCAGCGCATCGACGAAGCCGCGGCAATCCGGCGGCAACGGCGCCTCGAACTGCAACGGGGCGCCCGTAATCGGGTGAGCAAGCTTCAACCGGTGCGCATGCAGGAACATGCGCTTGATGCCCGGCCGCGCCCCCGTGCGTGCAAGTTCCTTGTTGAGCGCGAAGTCGCCGTACTTCGCGTCGCCGACGATCGGCAGCCCGAGGTGAGCGAGGTGCACGCGGATCTGGTGCGTGCGGCCTGTTTTCAACTCTGCTTCGAGCAGCGCGTAACCCGGCCAGCGCTCGACGAGATTGAACACCGTATGCGAGGGCATGCCGTCCGGCTGCACGCGCACGCGGCGCTCGCCTTCCGGGGTCAGATACTTGTGAAGCGGCTCCTTCACGGCGCGCCGGCGGCCCCAGTCGCTCGCCCATTCGCCGTGGACGCAGGCGAAATAGCGCTTGTCGGTCTGGTTGTCGCGCATCTGCGCATGCAGGCCGACGAGCGCGGCGCGCTTCTTCGCGAGCATGAGCACGCCCGACGTTTCGCGGTCGAGCCGGTGGACCAGTTCGAGAAACTTGCCCTGCGGGCGCGCCTCGCGCAACTGCTCGATCACGCCGAACGCCACGCCGCTGCCGCCGTGCACGGCCACGCCGGCGGGCTTGTCGATGACGAGCAGCGCGTCGTCCTCGTAGATGATCGGAAACTGGGCCGCCGGCACCGGTGCGGCACCGGCGGGCGTACTCGATTGCGACGTGCGAATGGGCGGCACGCGCACGATGTCGCCTTCCGCGAGCCGATATTGCGCGTCGACCCGGCCCTTATTTACGCGCACTTCCCCGCTGCGCAAAATGCGATAGATGTGGCTCTTCGGCACGCCTTTACAGACGCGCACGAGAAAATTGTCGATGCGCTGACCGGCCGCGCCCTCGTCGATTTCGACGAACGAAACCTGGTCGCTTGCGACCTGATTCTGGGATGTTTTGCCTAACCCTTTCATTCTGAATATAATTTGCCCAGCGCCGACGCAATGGTAGGCCAAACGGCCAAATGTCCTGCGAACCCCAAGAGGGTTATCCTTGACTCGGACCACGCGGCGAACGCAGGCTGCAAGCAATAAACGGTTATTTTACTTGCGCCCGGGGCTGGTTGCTCACCCCGCTTGATGAGAAGCAACGAGTTGCACGCACGGATCACCACTCCGGCAGGGACGGCGCCCACAGGCACGTTCGGTCAGGAGCGGCTCCGACGGTAACGGAACATTGGTATAAAGAATTTATCCGGCGCGTCCCGCCGCGCGGTCGAAGTGACCGCCGAAGGAGGCGCTGGTGGCGAAAATACGGCGAGCGCCTGAAGCATCCCGGCAATGTGCGGGACAAGGCGACGTCAAAAGTGGCGAGACACCCCGAGGGGGAAGGCGGGCGTTCCTGAAAAGCTTCCCGTGCGCGGCCCTGATTGAGAGGCCGCGAACCTGATCCAGTCGCAAGCGCGCGCGGTTCGCCGCTGCGGCAGGCGTCTGTCACGGCCAGTGCGATGTGCACACGATGAATACAACCATCGGCACATCGACGGCCACGGCAGCCAGGTGAACCGGAAGCGCAGGAAAACGTTGCCGTCGCGAACCCACGGCATGTCTCTTCGCTTCTTGAAGACGTATTTCGCATGAGCCCACGCGGCCCCGTCCTCGGCAACGCAACGCCGGACCGGCGCCCATAAAAGGCAATTCTCCCCGCCATCGTTCCCGCTCCAGCGTGCTTGTGACAACACAATAAGGCGCGGCTCGCCGCTGCCCGCACCGTGCTGCCTGGCGTCGTCGCCGCGCACCGTGCGGCTCGCGCGCGAACGCACTGGAGTCGTTCAATGAAACGAATGCTGTTCAACGCGACACAGCAGGAAGAACTGCGTGTCGCCATCGTCGATGGACAGAAGCTCATCGACATCGACATCGAAACCGCCGGGCGCGAACAGCGCAAAGGCAACATCTACAAGGGGATCGTCACCCGTATCGAGCCTTCGCTCGAAGCGTGTTTCGTCAACTACGGCGAAGACCGCCACGGCTTCCTGCCGTTCAAGGAAGTCGCGCGCCAGTACTTCCGCGAAGGCATCGACATGCGCGGCGCGCGCATCCAGGACGCCCTCAAGGAAGGCCAGGAACTGATCGTCCAGGTCGAGAAGGAAGAGCGTGGCAACAAGGGCGCCGCCCTCACCACGTTCATCTCGCTCGCCGGCCGCTACCTCGTCCTCATGCCGAACAACCCGCGCGGCGGCGGCGTCTCGCGCCGCATCGAGGGCGACGACCGTCAGGAACTGCGCGAAACCATGGCGCAGCTGCAACTGCCGGACGGCATGAGCATCATCGCGCGCACGGCCGGCATCGGCCGCTCCGCCGAAGAGCTCCAGTGGGACCTGAACTACCTGCTGCAACTGTGGCGCGCCATCGAAGCCGCGTCGCAGGCCGGCCAGTCCGGTCAGCCCATGCTGATCTACCTGGAATCGAGCCTCGTCATTCGCGCGATCCGCGACTACTTCCAGCCTGATATCGGCGAAATCCTCATCGACACCACCGAGATCTATGACCAGGCACGCGCCTTCATGGATATCGTGATGCCGGACAATGTCAATAAGGTGAAGCGGTATCACGACGACGTACCGCTTTTCTCGCGCTTCCAGATCGAGCACCAGATCGAGACGGCGTATTCGCGCACGGTGCCGCTGCCCTCGGGCGGCGCGATCGTGATCGACCACACCGAAGCACTGGTGGCCATCGACGTGAACTCGGCGCGCGCCACCAAGGGCGCCGACATCGAGGAAACTGCCGCGCGCACCAACCTCGAAGCTGCCGACGAAGTGGCGCGCCAGCTGCGTCTGCGCGACCTCGGCGGCCTGATCGTGATCGACTTCATCGACATGGAGTCGGCCAAGAGCCAGCGCGAAGTCGAGCAACGTCTGAAGGACGCGCTGCGCCATGACCGCGCGCGCGTGCAGATGGGCAAGATCTCGCGCTTCGGCCTGATGGAGCTGTCGCGCCAGCGTCTGCGCCCCGCCCTCTCGGAAGGCAGCCACGTCACCTGCCCGCGCTGTAACGGCACGGGTCACATCCGCGATACGGAATCGTCGGCGCTTCAGGTCCTGCGCATCATCCAGGAAGAAGCGATGAAGGAACACACCGCGGCAATTCATTGCCAGGTGCCGGTCGAAGTGACCGCCTTCCTGCTCAACGAGAAGCGCTCGGAAATCAACAAGATCGAGTCGCGCTTCAAGGTTGGCGTCGTTCTGATCCCGAACAAGCACCTCGAAACGCCGCATTACAAGCTCGAGCGCCTGCGTCACGACGATGCGCGCCTCGACGATCCGCGCGCTTCGTGGAAGATGGCCGAGGAAGCGGCTCGCGAACTCGAGTCGGAAACCGGCTACAGCAAGCGCACCGCCGAAGCCAAGCCCAAGCAGGAAGCCGCGGTGAAGGGCATCACGCCGGAGCGTCCGGCGCCGAGCGCACCGGTCAAGACTGCCGAAGCCGCGCCCGTCGCTGCGCAAGTGGCCGTCACGCCCGCGGGCGGCGGCTTCTTCGGCTGGGTCAAGCGCCTCTTCGGCGCGCCGGCTGCGGCACCCGCACCGGCACCGGCCGCTCAACCCGAAAAGGCAACCCGTCCGACCCGCGAAGCGCGTACCGAGCGCGGCGAGAAGAGCGGCGGCGACCGTAACCGCAATCGCCGCACCGGCGGCCGCGACGCGGCAGGCCGCGGCGAAGGCGCAGGCGGCGCACGCACCGGCCAGCAGGCTGGACGCCGTGAGGAACGCGAACCGCGCGAGCAACGTGAACCGCGTGAAGCACGCGAAGGTCGTGGCGCCCGCGAACCGCGCGAGCCGCGTGAACCGCGTGAGCAACGCGAACCGCGCGAGCAACGTGAACCGCGTGAAAGCCGCGAAGCACGCGGCGAGCGCGAACAGCGCATCGAGCGCGTCGAGCGCGGCCAGGACCGTAGCGATGTGACGGCGGAAGCCGGCGCCGCGCGCGGCGAGCGCCAGGAACGAGGCGAGCGCCGCGAACGTGGTGAACGCGGCGAGCGCGGTGAACGCAACGAGCAGCGTCGCCGTCAGCAAGCCGAGGCCGCGGAAGCCCAGGAAGCGCGTCTTGACGCCGCATCGGCAGGCACCGAAGGCGTCGAAGCGCCGCAAATGGAAGAGCTGCCCGAAGGGATGAGCGCGGGTGTCGACGAAGAAGGCGTACCGCGTGAAGGCGAAGAACGCCGCCGTCGCCGTCGTGGCCGCCGCGGTGGTCGCCGCGAGCGCGAGACGGATGCAGCAGGCCTCACGCCGGGCGCGGACGCACCGGAAGGCGACGAGGAAGCCGCACCGGCTCAACCGGCCATCGAGCAGCCTGCCGTTGCTGCGCAAGTGCACGAAGCGCCGGTCATGGAAACGCGCACCGAAGCTGTGGTCGAGACTGTCGTGACCGCACTGCCGGCCGCAGCCGTTGTCGCTGAAGCCGCTCACGTGTCCGCCGCCGTGACGACTACGCAGGTCGAAACCGTTGCGCCCGCTGCAGAGCAGGCTCCGGCCCCGGCCGAAGCCGCACCGGTGAACGTCGAAACCGCGCACGTGGTCGAGCCGAAGGCCGAGGAACCCGCAGCAGTGGTGGCACCGGTCGCTCCTGCCGCCCCTGTGGCGCCTGCCGCAGCGGACGAACAGGTCGTGCCGGCAGCCCCCGCCGAGCCGGTCCAGGCCGAGACTCAGCCTGTCGTCGTGCGTGAAGACCGCGTCGAAGCCCCGCAGACCGAAGTGCTGGCGGCAGCGCCCGCCGCGCAACCGGAGCCGGTGCAAGAAGTGGTAGCCGCTGCTCCGGCGGTCGTCGCGATCCCCGAGCCGGCCGCAGAGCAACCGGCCCCGGTGGCAGCGGTGGCGCCCTCGCCCGCTCCGGCCGCCGCGGACACGCTGCGCCCGATGCTGGAATCGGCGGGTCTCGTCTGGGTCAACACCGACGCCGACAAGCTGCGCGCCGCCCAGCAAGCCGCCGCGCAGCTGGTGAAGCCCGCGCGCGCGCCGCGCGAGCGCAAGCCGCTGCCGCCAGTCGACAGCGCGCCGATGCAGCAGGTCGAAACCTCGCGTCAACCGTAAGCGCCGCAAGCGCAACTGGCCGCGCGCCGGGCCTTGAGTCCGGCGCGCCCCGAAGAGCCCGCCCTTCCCGGCGGGCTTTTTTTGATATATCAGCGTTCTCCCTCGTCTGCCGGTGCGCGCGGGTTCGGCTAAAATCGAAACAACGCGAGAACGAAGAGACCATGACACGACGCATCATCCCCGTTGCCGATGTTCGATCGCTGCCGCCGGCATTGCCCGGTCAGGCTGCGGGGACCGTGCGCGCGCCGTCTGGCGCGGTCTTCGACGCGCTCGCCAGGCCCCTGCGCGACCTGCGCATCTCGGTCACCGACCGCTGCAATTTCCGTTGCGTGTACTGCATGCCGCGTGCGGTGTTCGACAAGGACTACCCGTTTCTGCCCCATTCCGCGCTGCTTTCGCTCGAAGAAATCGAGCGGCTCGCGCGGCTTTTCGTCGCGCACGGCGTCACCAAGATCCGCCTCACGGGCGGCGAGCCGTTGCTGCGCAAGAACATCGAATTCCTGATCGAGCGCCTTGCCGCGCTGCGCACGCCCGAAGGCGAGGCGCTCGACATCACGCTCACCACCAATGGCTCGCTGCTTGCGCGCAAAGCGCGCGCCCTGCGCGACGCAGGCCTCACGCGCGTGACGGTGAGCCTCGACGCCCTCGACGACGCCCTCTTTCGCCGCATGAACGACGCCGACTTCGCAGTGGCCGACGTGCTCGACGGCATCGCGGCGGCGCAAGCCGTGGGTCTCGCGCCGATCAAGGTCAACATGGTCGTCAAGCGCGGCACGAACGACGGCGAGATCGTGCCGCTTGCGCGGCATTTCCGCGGCACGGGCGTGACGCTGCGCTTCATCGAGTACATGGACGTGGGCACCTCGAACGGCTGGAACATGGCCGAAGTGCTGCCTTCGGCCGAGGTCGTCGCGCGTATTGCCGAGCACTGGCCGCTCGTGCCGCTGGAGCCCCACACTGCCGCCGAAACGGCGCAACGCTGGGGCTACGCGGACGGCGCGGGCGAGATCGGCGCAATCTCCAGCGTGACTCGCGCGTTCTGCGGCGACTGCACGCGCGCGCGCCTTTCGACCGAAGGCAAGCTGTACCTGTGCCTTTTTGCCTCGATGGGCTACGACCTGCGCGCGCTGTTGCGCAACGGCGCCACCGACACGGCGATCTCCGGCGCCATCGCGCAAGTGTGGGAAGGCCGTGCCGACCGCTACTCGCAACTGCGGGGAAGCGCACAAGCGCCGGGTTCCGCCGAAGAGCGGCGCATCGAAATGTCCTACATCGGCGGCTGAGAAGCCACCGACGCCGATGAGCGCCAGCATCATTGCCACCGGATCGATCACGGGCCTCGTGCTCGCGGGCGGGCGCGGCCAGCGCATGGGCGGCGCCGATAAGGGTTTGCAGATGTTGCACGGCCAACCGCTCGCAGCCCACGTTCTCGCCCGCCTGGCGCCCCAGGTGGGCGCTCTCGCGATCAGCGCGAACCGCAACGGCGACGCCTACGCGGCACTCGGCGCGCCGTGGCAAGCGAACGTGCTCGCCGACACGCTGCCCGACTTTCCCGGCCCGCTCGCGGGGCTACTCGCCGGACTGCGCGCGGCGCAAACCGAGTGGCTCCTCACGGCGCCCTGCGACTCGCCCTGGCTGCCAGCCGATCTCGCCGAGCGCCTGAGCCACGCCGCGTTGGCACGGCAAGCGGACATCGTGACCGCGACCACGACGAATACCGCAGGCGAGGTCTCGTTGCACCCTGTCTTCGCACTCGTGCGCACCGCGCTCGCCGACGACCTCGCCGCCTTTCTGGCTGCCGGCGAGCGCAAGGTGCGTGCGTGGTACGCGCGCCACACGGCCGCCGAAGTCGCCTTTGCCGATGAACGTGCGTTTTACAATATCAATTCCTTACAGGAACTGGCCGAACTCGAACGCGCCTGAATTGCAATCGGGCGGCGCCCGGCCAGCCGCCGTCCCCGGCACACGGCCGGCACGCCCGCCTGGACGATCGCCGCACAGGCCGTGCGGATGCGACGCTTCCTCACTCGATGACCACGCTTAACCATCCCTCCGGCAACGCCGGGTGCATCAGCCAGTACGATCCGCAAGCTTTGCCCGTCAGCGCCGCACAGGCCATCGTGCTGCAGTGGGTGACGCCGCTCGCGGCGAGCGAGCGCGTCCCGCTACGCGAAGCGCTCGCGCGCGTGCTGGCCGAAGACGTGATTTCGCCCATCGACGTCCCGGCGCACGACAACGCCGCGATGGACGGCTATGCGTTCAACGGCGCGGCGCTGGCCGACGCCTCCGGCCGTCTCTCGCTCACTGTGTGCGGCAAGGCCTTCGCCGGTCACGCCTACCCGGGCGACGTCGCAGCACTCGCCTGCGTGCGCATCATGACCGGCGCGCCCATGCCTGCGGGATGCGACACCGTCGTGCCCCAGGAGCACGTGTCGGCGCAAGGCGACGCCATCTCTTTCGAAGCGAACGCCGTCAAACGCGGCGCGAATGCGCGGCGCAAGGGCGAGGATCTCGCGCGCGGCGGCGTGGCGCTCGCGGCAGGCCGCGTGCTGCGCGCTTCGGATATCGGCTTGCTGGCCTCGCTCGGACTCGTCGAGGCGAACGTCAAGCAACGCCTGCGCGTGGCCTACTTTTCGACCGGCGACGAATTGCGCTCGCCGGGCGAGCCGCTCGAGCCCGGCTGCATCTACGACAGCAACCGCTACGCGCTCGGCGCGATGCTCCAGCGCCTGAACGTCGAGGCGATCGACCTGGGCGTCGTGCGCGACGACCCGGCGGCGCTCGCGGCAACGCTTAGAAAGGCTGCCGAAAGCGCCGATGTCGTGCTAACCTCCGGCGGCGTCTCGGTCGGCGAAGCCGATTTCACGCGCACCCAGTTGCAAACGCTCGGCGACGTCTCGTTCTGGGGCCTCGCCATGCGTCCCGGCCGCCCGCTTGCGTTCGGCCGCATCTGGTCGGGCGGACGCCCGGGCGCGGGCCGCGCGGCGCTCCTGTTCGGCTTGCCCGGCAACCCGGTCGCGACCATGGTCTCGTTCTACCAGATCGTGCGCCCCGCGCTCATGGCGATGGCGGGCGCGCAAGCGCAGCCCGTCCCGCTCGTGCCGGCACTGAGCGATCAGCCGATCAGGAAGCGAGCGGGACGCACCGAGTTCCAGCGCGGCCTTGCGCGCCGCGATAACAGCGGCCAGTGGCGCGTCACGCCGACCGGCTCGCAAAGCTCGGGCGCACTCAGCACGATGAGCGAGGCGAATTGCTTCATCGTGCTCGCCCACGAAGCCGGCGATCTCGACGCCGGCGACGCCGTCGACATCATGCTGTTCGATGGGCTCGTCTAGCGCGACGGCGCCGCAGAGGCCATCAAACGTATCCACACGTCCACACCTGCATAACGGACCGACTACTATGAAAAAACAGATCTCGTTCATCGCTGCGGGCCAGACCGCCAAGGCGCTCATCCTCGTGTACCTGACCTTCAGCGTGCCTATCGTGCTGCTCGGCGTGCTCGTGGCGTTCGTGCGCTATGGCTCGGTCGAACTCTCGACCATCTTCAGCGCGCTGCTGCTCAATGCGATCGTCGGCTTCATCCTGCTGTGGATCGCCTGCCACGCGTACAACTGGGTGGCCTCGCGCTTTGGCGGCATCGAGATCCATCTCTCCGACGTGCCCGAGGAAGCGTGATGACCGCAACGATTCGCGCCGCCACGGCCGCCGACGTCGGCGCCATGCACGCGCTGATGTATGAACTCGCCGAGTTCGAAAAGCTCACGCATCTGTTCACCGGCACGGCCGATGGTCTCGCCGACGCCCTGTTCGGCGCGCGCCCCGCTGCCGAAGCGCTGGTGGCGGAAGACGCCGGCCGCATCGTCGGCTACGCACTCTTCTTCCACAACTACTCGACGTTCCTGAGCCGCCGCGGCCTTTATCTCGAAGACCTCTACGTGCAGCCGTCGCAACGCGGCACCGGCCTCGGCACGGCGATGCTGCGCGCGCTCGCGGCGATCGCTGTCGAACGCGGCTGCGCCCGCTTCGAATGGACCGTGCTCGACTGGAACACGCCCGCTATCGGCTTCTATGAAAAGCTCGGCGCCACCGTGCTGCCCGACTGGCGCGTGGTGCGCATGACCGGCGACGCGCTCGACAAGCTCGCAGCGCCTGGCGAGACGGCGCTCGGGTAACACAACCGAACCGCACGCTCGAATGCAAACGGGCCGCCTGATTCAGGCGGCCCGTTCCCTTTTGGCGCGGCGGTTTTCCTCACTCGTTGCCGAATCCGCCTTCACTCCCCGCTTCGCCGTTGCGCAGCGCGTCGCCGAGCAGATTCGCGGCGGCCTCGCCCGGCAGCGCCTCGACGTCGCGAAGCTTGCGATTCATCGCGCGAGTGCGCACTTCGGCGGCCTCGATGGAACGCGTGACGGTTTCGAGCTGCGACTTCGTGCGCGCGAGCACGTCGCCGAACTTGCCGAACTCCGTCTTCACCGCGCCGAGTACCTGCCACACCTCGCTCGAACGACGCTCGATGGCAAGCGTGCGGAACCCCATCTGAAGGCTGTTGAGGAGCGCCGTGAGCGTAGTCGGCCCCGCGACGCTCACGCGGTAGTCGCGCTGCAGCACATCAGTCAAACCGGGGCGGCGCAGGATTTCCGCGTACAGCCCTTCCGTTGGCAGGAACAGCAGCGCGAAATCGGTCGTGTGCGGCGGTGCGACGTACTTCTCGGCGATGGTGCGCGCCTCCGCGCGAATGCGCAGTTCGAGCGCGCGGCCCGCCTCCTCGATCGCGAGCGCGTCCGCGCGCTCCTGAGCGTCGATCAGACGCTCGTAGTCCTCGCGCGGAAATTTGGCGTCGATGGGCAGCCAGACCGGCTCGCCGGTTTCCCCAGCGCCGACGCCACGCCCAGGCAAACGAATCGCGAACTCCACGCGTTCACTGCTCCTCGGCACCGTCGCCACGTTCTTCGCGAACTGGTCGGGCGTGAGCATCTGCTCGAGCAACGCTTCGAGCTGCACCTCGCCCCACGTGCCGCGTGTCTTCACGTTGGTGAGCACCTTCTTCAGGTCGCCCACGCCCGCCGCCAGCGTCTGCATCTCGCCAAGCCCGCGATGGACCTGCTCCAGCCGGTCGGAAACGAGCTTGAACGACTCGCCAAGGCGCTGTTCGAGCGTCGCGTGCAGCTTCTCGTCGACGGTGCGGCGCATTTCCTCGAGCTTCGCCGCGTTGTTCGCTTCGATGTCCTTCAGACGCTGTTCGAGCGTCGCGCGCACTTCGGCGAAGCGCCGGTCGTTGACTTCGGTGAGTTGCGCGAGCTGCTGCGTGAGCAACGAGCCGAAGTGGCGCAGCGCGGCGCCCTGCTCGTCGCGCGCTACCTGGGCTTGCTGATGCAGGCTCTGGCGCACGGCGTCGAGCTGTTGCGTATTGGTCGCCGTGAGTTTGGCGAGCTGCTGGGCGAAGCCGTCGATCTGGCTGTTCTGCACCGTTGCCATGCTGCCGAGCTGCGCTGCCAGCGCCTGCTGCACTTGCGCGAAGCCGCCGCCGAATTCGCTGCGCGAGCTCTGGGCGGTGCGCGCGATCTCGTTGCGCAGTTCGCGCTCGATGCGCTCGGCCGCGCGCGCCTGCGTGTCGGTCGAGGCGGCGAGGCGATCGCTCAGCTGATCGAGCGCGTCGAGCGTCGCCTCGGTGTCGCCCTCGCCATGACCGTGACGCGCGCGCAGCAACGCGACGAGCGTCACGACGAACGCGATCGCCAGTGCGATGATCGCCAGCGACATAACTGCAAACGGGCTCATGTACGCGCTTTCCCCAGCACGGCGGGGTTGATCGGGTTAGGCGGCTGCCCCGCGCGCGGCCCTTCGCCGAGCGCGGCGATGAGGTTGTCAGCGGCGAGGTTCGCCATGGCGCGGCGCGTGGCCTCGCTTGCGCTCGCAATGTGCGGCGTGAGCACGACGTTCTCCACTTCGAGCAGCGCCGGATGCACGCGCGGCTCGCCTTCGAACACGTCGAGGCCCGCCGCCGCGATCTGGCGTGTGCGCAGCGCGTGCGCGAGCGCCGCGTCGTCGACGATGCCGCCGCGCGCGATGTTGGTGAGCGTGGCCGTGGGTTTCATCAGCGCGAGTTCCGCTGCGCCGATCGTGTGATGGTTTTCAGCCGTATAGGGCAGCACGAGCACGACATGGTCGGCCTGCTTGAGCAGGTCTTCCTTCGAGAGATAGTCGGCGTTCAGTTCGCGCTCGATCTCAGGCGCGACGCGCGAACGGTTGTGATAGACCACGCGCATGTTGAAGCCGCGCGCGCGGCGCGCGAGCGCCTGACCGATACGCCCCATGCCGATCACGCCGAGCGTGGCGCCATAGATGTCCGAGCCGAGAAACGCGTCGAACGACCACTTGTCCCATTTGCCCGCGCGCAGGAAATGTTCGGACTCCGTCACGCGGCGCGCGGCTGCCATCATGAGCGCCCAGCCGAAGTCGGCCGTGGTTTCGTTGAGCACGTCGGGCGTGTTGGTGCCAAGCACGTTGGCCGCGTTGAAGGCGGCCATGTCGAAGTTGTTGTAGCCCACCGCCATGTTCGACACCGCGCGCAGGCGCGGCGCGGCGGCAAGCGCTGCGGCGCCGATCGGATCGCCCGCGGTGAGCGCGCCGTCCTTGTCCGCGAGACGCTGGTGCAGCGCCTCGGGCGCAAGCGCCTCGCCATTGTTCCAGTCCACGTCGAAATATTGCTTCAGCCGATCGATCACATCGGGAAAGATCGGGCGCGCCACGAGAATCTTTTGCATCGTTGCTCTCCACACTTCAGTCGTTGTCCGTCATTGTTGCGCGTGACGGTGCGCTCAGGGAAGCCTCGCGCGCTTTTTGAGAGCGGTTTCCAGGCCGCTTCCGGCTAGACGAAGAAGAGCCACGTGGCCGCGAGAAAGACCGGCGTGAGCAGCACGCCCGACCAGCCAAGATAGCCGAAGAAGCCCGGCATGCGCACGCCGCGCGACTGCGCGATCGCCTTCACCATGAAGTTCGGCGCGTTGCCGATATAGGTGAGCGCGCCCATCCACACGGCGCCCGCCGAAATCGCGGCGAGCGTCTTCGCACCGCCGGACATGAGCGCATTGGCGTCGCCGCCCGCGAGATTGAAGAACACGAGATACGTGGGCGCGTTGTCGAGAAACGACGAGAGCAGACCCGTCGCCCAGAAATACATCGCTTCATTGGGGCGACCCGGTGCGTCGTTCACGAAGCGGATCAGCGCGGCGAATGCGCCCGCCTCGCCCGCGCGCAGCATCGCGATGACCGGCGCGATCGTCACGAAAATGCCCGCGAAAAGTTTGGCCACCTCGACGATCGGCGCCCACTCGAAACCGTTGTCGGCGCGCGCCTGTTTCGACGTGAACGCGAGCGAGATGAGTGCGAGCGCAACGAGTCCCGCATCGCGCACGAGGTTCTGCAACTGCACATGCGCGCCCGCGACTTCGAAGACGATACCCGGACGCCATATGCCGCTCATCAGCACGAGCGCGATGAGCAGCGCGAGCAGCACGAGATTCGCCTTGCCACCGATCGCGAGCGCGCTTGTGTCCGGCGTCGGGTCGAGCGAGGCGGCGTGCACTTCCCCGGCCTGGCGGAAGTACCAGCTATCGAGCGCATAGAAAACCGCGAGCAGCACGCCGCAGACGAACAGCATCGGAAGCGCGAGATGCTGCGCAGTCCAGAAGAATCCCACGCCATTGAGGAAGCCGAGAAAAAGCGGCGGGTCGCCGAGCGGCGTGAGCAAACCGCCCGCGTTCGCGACGAGAAAGATGAAAAACACGACCACGTGCACGTTGTGCCGGCGATTGTCGTTGGCGCGCAGGAGCGGCCGGATCAGCAGCATCGCCGCGCCCGTCGTGCCCATCACGCTTGCGAGCACGGTGCCTAGAGCGAGGATCGACGTATTCATGCGCGGCGAGCCACGCAAATTCCCATACACGCAGATGCCGCCTGCGATCGTATAAAGCGCGCCGAGCAGCACGATGAACGGAAGATATTCGTCGATCACGGCGTGCACGAAGAGCGGATACGTCGCGCCGGGACCGTGCGTGGCCGCGAACGGCAGCAGGAAGGCCAGTGCCCAGGCCGCCGAGATCTTGCCGAAATGGTGATGCCAGAACGTGGCCGCGAACATGGGGAAGAACGCGATCGACAGAAGCATGCCGGCGAACGGCAGCGCCCAGGCCGCGCCAAGCGATGCGCCGTCGAACGTCGCAGCGTGTGCGCTCGTGCTGATCAGTGTGAGTGCAGCGAAGAGCGCTCCCGCGCAAGCGCTCGCCGCGTTGCGCTTACGCGCCATGCACGACGATCACATGCACGCGATACGGCCCGTGCGCGCCAAGAATGATGGTCTGCTCGATGTCGCCGGTGCGCGAGGGCCCCGAAACGAAATTGACCGCACGCGGCAGTTCTCCGCGCTCGGCGCGCATGAGCGCGAAGGCGTCCTCGTGGCCCGCGACGATGCGCGAAGCGGGCACGACAGCGATGTGCGTTTCGGGCAACAGCGCGCCCGAGGCCCAGGTTTGCGGGCTGGAGAGCAACACTAGCGTGCCGGTTTCGGCCGTGGCGCAAAAACACCCTGTGAGGCCGACGAGATCGCGGTCTTCCGGCTTGCGGAATCGAACCACGAGACCCGCGCCGGCCCAGTCGAACGTTTCGAGCGTTTGCCACGCGACAGCCTGCATCGGCAGGCTGCGCTCGGCGAGATAACGTTGCGCGGCGGCGGGCACGTCGGCCATCTGCTGGACTTCGTCGACGGTGCTCGACATCTTGCGCGCCTCGCCAACGAAGCGCGCAACGAGGTCGCCTTCGAGCGGTGGACGCGGACCTTCGGGATGCTGCGCGAGGTAGTCGGCCACGGCTTCGCGCTCGTGCGCCGCGGGCGTAGCCTCGCGTCCCTGCGCCGCGCGAATGCGCGCGAGTATGCTGCGGCGGGCGGCCGTCGTGTCCATGAACGTCCTCGTCAGATGAAGAAAAGCGACGCGCCGATTATACCGGGGCGTCGCCTTGTGATTGACGGGTTCCGTGTGCGCTTCTTTACGCGCCTATTTGCCCGCGCACTCCTCTTCCACGGGCTGCTCGATGCCGAACACCTGGCGCAGATAGGCGAGATACGCCTTGTCGTCGCACATGTTCTTGCCCGGCGAATCGGAGAGCTTGGCAACAGGCTGGCCGTTGCAGCGAACCATCTTGATGACGATCTGCAGCGGCTGATAGCCGAGGTCGTTGGTGAGATTCGTGCCCACGCCGAACGCGAGGCGGCAGCGGTCGCCAAAACGCTCGTACAGGCGCAGCACCTTGGGAATGTCGAGCGCGTCCGAGAAGATCATCGTCTTCGTGCGCGGGTCGCAGCGGTTGTCCTCGTAGTGCTTGAGCAGGCGCTCGCCCCACTCGAACGGATCGCCCGAATCGTGCCGTGCGCCGTCGAAGAGCTTGCAGAAGTACATGTCGAAGTCGCGCAGGAAGGCCTGCATGCCGTAGACGTCCGAGAGCGCGATGCCGAGGTCGCCGCGATACTCCTTCGCCCACATCTCGAAGCCGTAGATTTGCGAGTCGCGCAGACGCGGCCCGAGCGCCTGACACGCCTGCAGGTACTCGTGCGCCATCGTGCCGAGCGGCGTGAGGTTGTGCTTCATCGCGTAGTAGACGTTGCTCGTGCCGGTGAACTGCTCGCCGAGATCGTCTTTAAGCGTGAGGATGACTTCCTCGTGCCAGCGCTTCGAGAAACGGCGGCGCGTGCCGTAGTCGGCGATCTTGCAGTCGGCGAATTCGGGCTTCGCACCGAGCAGTTCGATCTTGTGGCGCAGGCGCTCGCGCCCCTCCTCGTACTGCGGATGATGCTGCGTGTTGCGGAAATACACTTCGTTGACGATGGCAAGCACCGGGATCTCGAAGAGGATCGTGTGCAGCCACGGCCCCTTGATCTCGATGTCGATCTCGCCGTTGCCCTTGGGCGACGGCGTGACCGAGATGTACTTTTCGTTGAGGTGAAAGAGCGCGAGAAAGTCGATGAAGTCGCCCTTGATGAAGCGCATCTTGCGCAGATACTCGAGCTCGGGCTCGGCGAAGCGCAGCCTGCAGAGCTTCTGGATCTCGCTGCGGATCTCGTCGACGTAGGGCACGAGATCGACGTTCGGCGTGCGGCAGCGGAAACGGTATTCCACACTAGCCGCAGGGAAATGATGCAGCACCACCTGCATCATCGTGAATTTGTACAGATCGGTATCGAGCAGCGAAGTAATGATCATGATGGGCCAGCCGGACTGCAATCGGATAGCGCCCGCGAAGCGGGAACCGGACTCGCTGCGCGGCAGATGCCTCGCAGCGGCTCCGGGCGGCGAGCGCCAGCGGTGCGCCCATGTTACCCGAATGCCTGCGCGCCCCACGTGCCCGCCGGCACGTCCCCTTGCTCGCAGGGGGTAAAACGGTGCGGATCACCCCATCATATAAACTAATCACGAAACGATATAAGGACGGTTGCGGGCCTGTGGTTGGGGTAATTCCTCATCAGTTACAATAGCGCCTTTGGCGAACCGCCATCCCCCGATACAAAAAGCTTGCAGGAGCTGCCTGAATGACTCACGTTGTGACCGAAAGCTGCATCAAGTGCCGCTATACCGACTGCGTCGATGTGTGCCCGGTGGACTGCTTTCGCGAAGGTCCCAACTTCCTCGCGATCGACCCGGACGAGTGCATCGACTGCGCCGTGTGCGTTGCGGAATGCCCGGTGAACGCCATCTACGCCGAGGAAGACGTGCCTGGCGACCAGCAATCGTTCATCGAGCTGAACGCTGACCTCGCCAAGAACTGGCCGAGCATCACCAAGACCAAGGCACCGCTGCCGGAAGCCGACGAATTCAAGGACGTGAAGGACAAGCTCGCGCTTCTCGCACGCTGATTGCACGTTAATCGCACGCTGATCGCGGATTGCCCTTAAAGAGATAGCGACGGGGTATTGACAGGTCTAGCCATACCCCATAGAATCTCGTTCTCTGCTTTTGTTGATCCCCGATAGCTCAGTCGGTAGAGCGCCGGACTGTTAATCCGTAGGTCCCTGGTTCGAGCCCAGGTCGGGGAGCCAAGATTCGCAAAAGCCCGTTAATCACAACGGGCTTTTTTATGACGTAAAGAGTTGTAGCTGTATTGCTGTTCCCCGATAGCTCAGTCGGTAGAGCGCCGGACTGTTAATCCGTAGGTCCCTGGTTCGAGCCCAGGTCGGGGAGCCAAAATATCGAGGGGTTGCGTGTTTGCACGCAACCCCTTTTTCTTTTGCTGCGCGAGTTGCGCATACAGCAAGGCTGCATCGTCAGTGCAGCCGAATGCCTTCGCAGTCTCACCCTGACACTCCCCACCCTCCCCGATAATGTCGATTCGTCATCTTCGGGAATCCGCATGAAATCCGCCCGCCTCACCGCCCTCCTCGCCGGCGCGAGCCTCGTCGCCTCGGCCGCTGCCCACGCCGAACAGATCGGCAGCGTGAACACCAACTTCCGCGTGACCGGTTCCGACAAAGTCGTCGTCGAAGCCTACGACGATCCGCAGGTGCAAGGCGTCACCTGCTATGTCTCCCGTGCACGCACGGGCGGCGTGAAGGGCACGCTCGGCATTGCGGAAGATCCGACCGAGGCGTCGATCGCGTGCCGTCAGGTCGGGCCGATCTCGTTCACAGGCCCGCTCAAGCAGCAAGACGACGTCTTCAACGAGCGCATGTCGTTCCTGTTCAAGACGTTGCACGTCGTGCGCGTGGTCGACGCGAAGCGCAACGCGCTCGTCTATCTGACCTACAGCGACCGGGTGGTGAGCGGCAGCGCCAAGAACAGCGTCACGGCCGTACCGGTGCCGGCGGGCACGACGATTCCTCTGCGCTAAACTGGGGATCTGAGCCGGATCCCTCACCATGACCGATTCCCGTTTTCGAGATTCCGCCCGCTATTGGCGCACGCCGCTTCTGCCCGGCGCGGATCTCGTCACGGCCGAATACAACGAACATACGTTCGCGCCCCACTGGCACGAGGCGTACACGATCCCCGTGATCGAGGGCGGCGCCGAATGCTATCGCTATCGCGGCGCGCAGCACGTCGCCGAAACGGGCAGCGTGCCGGTCATCAATCCCGGCGAGCTGCACACGGGCTCGCGCGCCGCCGAAGAAGGCTGGAGCTATCGGGTGATGTACGTGCCGATCGACTTCCTGCACGATCTCGCCGGCGAAATCGCGGGGCGCGCGCAGCCGCTGCCGTGGTTCGACACGGAGGTGATCCACGATCTCGATCTCGCGCATCGGCTCTCGCGCGCACACCGTCTGCTCGAAGCCGACGCCGACTGGCGGCGCGCCGCAGCCGTTGCGCAATCCAGCACGAGCGCCGGCTTGGCGGCGCTTTCCGCAGATTCCGATGCGCAGCGCTCCGATCTGCTCGCCGTAGAAGGTGCACTGCTCGACGCGCTCTCGACGCTGCTCACGCGCTACGGCCGCACGCGCGAGGCGGCGCTCAGACACGGCCCGAACGATCCGCGTGTGGAAACGATGAAGGCGCTCCTCGCCGCCGATCTCGCCATGCCGTTGCGCGTAGCCGATCTCGCCCACGCAGTCGGCCTCTCGCCGTTTCACGCCACGCGGCTCTTCACGCAAGCAACCGGGCTGCCGCCGCACGCCTGGCGCACGCAGTTGCGCCTGCAACGCGCGCTCGGCCCGTTGCGCGAAGGCGCCTCGGTGGCCGACGTCGCCGCGGCAAGCGGCTTCACCGACCAGAGCCATTTCACACGGCACTTCCGGCGTATGTTCGGCGTGCCGCCGGGGCGCTGGCAGTCGTCCTGAGCGCGCCGGGGCCGCCTCGCGCCGCAAGAACGTACAAGCCACCCGCACGGGCGGCCGTTATGCTGTCCCCTTGTATCAGGAGGACAGTTTGACCACGCATCCCAACCGCTTCACCGAATTCATCGCCGGCGCGCGCGACACGATCCCCATGATGATCGGCGCCGCGCCGTTCGGCGTGATCTTCGGCACGCTCGTCACCTCGGGCCCGCTTTCGCTCTGGCACGGCCAGTTCATGTCGCTCGCCGTGTTCGCCGGCTCTGCGCAGTTCATCGCGCTCGGGCTGATCGCCTCGCACGCGAGCTTCGCCGTCATTCTCGCCACCACGTTCATCGTGAACCTGCGGCACGTGCTCTACAGCGCAACGCTCGCGCCCTATGTCTCGCATCTGCCGCTGCGCTGGCGTCTCGTGCTCGGCGGCCTGCTCACCGACGAGGTCTTCGCCGTCGCGTGGGCGCATTTCCGCCGCCATCCGCCCGGCGACGACGTCTCGCCGTGGCATTTCCTCGGTTCGGGCGTCTCGATGTACCTGAACTGGCAGCTCTGGACCGCGGCCGGCCTGCTGTTCGGCGCGGCGTTCCCGGGCCTGCAGTCGCTCGGCCTCGACTTCGCGATGGTCGCGACCTTCATCGCCATCGTCGTGCCGCAGCTAGTTGCCGTGCGCTACTTCGCCGCTGCCGCGACCGCGGGCGCGCTCGCCTTTTTCTGGCAGGGCTGGCCGTACAAGCTCGGGCTGCTCGGCGCCGTGCTCGCAGGCGTGGTCGTGGGCGTCGTCCTCTCGCGCCCGGGTTCCTCGCGCGGCGTCCGCGCCGCAAGCGACTCCGCCCACAAGCCCACCAACGTCCAACGCACCGCAGGAGCCGGGCAATGAACTACATCGTCCTGATTCTCGGCATGGCCCTCATCACCCTCGTCATTCGCACGGCGGTGTTCGTGCTCGGCGACCGGCTGGTGTTCCCGCCGCTCGTGCGCACCGCGCTCGGCTTCGTGCCCGTCACCGTACTCACGGCCATCATCGTGCCGATGGCGGTCTCGCCGCACGGCCAGGGCGCCGAGCTGACCTGGCGCAACCCGCAACTCGTCGGCGCGCTCGCGGCCATCGTCGTCAGCGCGCTCACGAAGCGGCCGCTCCTCACCATCGCGGTCGGGCTCGGCGTGTTCTTCCTCTGGCAAGGCGTCGTCCTGCGCTAGAGCGCCCCCTCGCCCCTTACGCTCAAGTTTCACCCCGGCGCGCCGTTAAACCCGTCAAGGCCTGCTCTGGCAGGCCACTGCTCGAACGGCGAGAGCACGCGAGAAGCGATAAGGATTACACCGGGGCAACCACAATGGGGCATATCACCCTTAACCTGAAGGATGAAACGCTTGCGTCGCTGCGCAAGGATTTCGACGCGTTCCTGCGCGTCTCGCTCAAACTCGACCCGCAGTTCGCCACGCCGGAATTCGAGGACTACCTGCGTGCGAAGCTGCTCGACAACATGACGCCGCTCACGGAGCACGCTGTCCAGCGTCTCCTGCAAGGCGGCCAGTACGCATGGGCCAAGCGCACGCTCGACAAGGAGTTCCCCGAGGTCGTCTCGATCCTGATGCGACAGGCGGGCGAATTCGGTTTCGGCTTTGCGTCGCGGCCCGAGTGGACACCGGACGAACTCTCGAAGCAGTGCCGCGACTGGGCGGCCGCCATCGTGAGCGAAGCCCAGGGCGAAGAAGCGCTGATCGATCCACTGGCAGCGCAGATCAAGTCAGGCGTGCAGGACATCCAGACGCTCGAAGAGACGATGCAGACGCCCGCGTGGCGGCTCACCGAGTCGCTGCGTCAGCGGGTGTACGAAGCGAAGATTGGCTGCGAGCAGGCTAGCGGCAGCCTGGCGCGCGAGCGCCTGGGTGAACTGCGCGGGCTCTTGAGGCTCGGCGTCACGCATGGCGTGTTCCAGAAGCAGGAAGCGCAACAGATCATGGAATATCTGCGCCTGCTCAAGCCCGAGATTTTCGTCGAAGAGCCCGACGACGTCTTCACGCGCCTCGCCGCGTGGCTGCGCAACTTCTTCATGCCGCCGCAGCGTGGCACCGCGCGCGAACAGGGGCGCTAGACGCGCCTCGCTGAGTACGCCCCGCCAGGCGCGCCCCTTAGTCCCACATCTTCCTGAGCCTCGCGGCGATTTCGACCTTCGCCTGCGCGGCGGCGGCGAGTCCCACCGCGCTCGGCGCGCTCGCCACGGGCGCGGGCGGCCATGCGCGCGATTCGAATAGCGGCAGCATCGGCGCGGCGATAAAGCGCGTGCGCGAGGCCCATACGTGCCGGTCGCCCGACGCCACCTGGTTGTGCACGTAAAAGCGCTGCGGCACGACGATGTGCAGATCCTCTTTCGCGCGCGTCATCGCCACATAGAGCAGCCGCCGCTCCTCCTCCAGCTCCTCGTCGCTGCCCGCGCCGAGATCGGACGGAATGCAGCCGTCCACGCCATTGAGCACGAACACGTTGCGCCACTCCTGCCCTTTCGCCGAATGGATCGTCGAGAGGATCAGATAGTCCTCGTCGAGCAGCGGATCGGCGGATTCGGCGCTCGTGGCGTCCGGCGGATCGAGCGTGAGTTCGGTGAGAAAGCGCTCGCGCGACGCGTAAGTGCTCGCAATGCTCTCCATTTGCAGCAAATCGGCCAGACGCACCTGGGCGTCCTCGTGATTGCGCTCGAGATGCGGCTCGTACCAGCGCCGCACGCGCTCGAATTCGGCGGGCCACGGTGTGGCGCGCATGGAGAGACTGTCGATGAGCGACGCGAACGCCGGCCAGTCTTCGGCCGCGCGCGGCGGCGGCGCGAAAGCCGCGAGCGCCTCGGCGGCGCGATACGCGCCCGTGCACGCGGCCACCTGGTCGAGCAGACGCGCGGCGTTGGCGGGCCCCACGCCCGGCAGCAGTTGCGTCACGCGAAAGCCCGCCACGCGATCGAGCGGATTCTCGGCCCAGCGCAGCACCGCCAGCACGTCCTTCACGTGCGCGGCGTCGAGAAAACGCAGGCCGCCGAACTTCACGAACGGGATATTGCGCCGCGCCAGTTCGATTTCGAGCGTGGCGCTGTGGTGCGCCGCGCGAAACAGCACAGCCTGCTGCTTGAGCCTCATGCCCGCTTCACGCGCCTCGAGAATCTGTTCGACGACGTAGCGCGCCTGGGTCGCCTCGTCGGCCACCGTGACGAGACGCGGGCGCTGCTGCGAGGGGCGATCGGTCCACAGGTTCTTGGTGAAGCGCTCGGCGGCGGCGTCGATCACGGCGTTCGAAGCGGCGAGGATCGGCGCCGTCGAACGGTAGTTGCGCTCGAGCGTCACCTGGCGCGCGGGCGGATCGAACTGCGCCGGAAAGTCGAGAATGTTGCGCACCGTCGCGCCGCGAAACGAATAAATCGCCTGGGCGTCGTCGCCGACCACGGTCAGGCCGCGGCCGTCGGGCTTGAGCGCGAGCAGGATCGAGGCCTGCAGGCGGTTGGTGTCCTGGTATTCGTCGACGAGGATGTGATCGAAGCGGCCCGCAAGATCGGCGGCAATCGCCGGCTCCGCGGCCATGTGCGCCCAGTAGAGCAGCAGGTCGTCGTAGTCGAGGACGTTCTGCTTTTGCTTGGCGTCCACGTAGGACGCGAACAGCGCTCGCAGTTGCGGCTCCCATTCGAGGCACCACGAGAACGACCGGTTGAGCACGCTGGCGAGCGAGTCGCCCGTGTTGACCGCGCGCGAGTAGATCGCAAGGCACGTCGACTTCGAGGGGAAGCGCTTTTCCTTCGCCGAGAATCCCAGCTCGTGGCGCACGAGGTTCATCAGATCGGCGGAATCTTCGCGGTCGTTGATCGTGAACGCCGGCGAAAGGCCGATGTGCTCCGCGTACTCGCGCAACAGCCGTGCGCCTACGCCGTGAAAGGTGCCTGCCCAACTGAGGCCTTGCGCGAGCACTGCCGCCGCGCCTGGCGCGCTGGCGGCGATGCGCGCCACACGCCGCGTCATTTCCTGCGCGGCGCGCCGCGAGAACGTGAGCAGCAGGATGCGGTGCGGGTCGGCGCCACCCGCGATCAGATGCGCGACGCGGTGAGCGAGCGTATTGGTCTTGCCCGACCCAGCCCCTGCGATCACGAGCAGCGGGCCCGGCAGCGCCGAGCCCGGCACGTAGCCCGCTTCGCCGCCGTGCTCGACGGCCTCACGCTGCGCGTCGTTGAGTTTCGCGAGCCACGAAGAAACGGCATTGGCCGCGTCGGCACGCACCTGGCTGGCGTCGGAGACGGAAGAATCGGCAACGGAAACTGTGGACACGGCGGGCGCTGGGACGATGAACGTGGCGAATCGGAAAGAGGCGACGCATACTGTATATCCATACACCCCGCATCCGCAAGCGCCTGATTCCATGGCGATCTGGCGGGATTTAACGACAACGCCGCGGCGCGCTTCGAGCATCACAAAGCGAAACGGCGGCGTCCGTTGCCGGTCGCCGCCGCTCTCAGTGTGCTAACAAGGTCAGCGCCCAGGACACGGGCGCCGCCTGCATCAGCCGCGCGATAGCGCGTTATTCCGACTGGCCGCCCTGCTGCTGGGCCGACATGCCGTTCATCTGATCCTTCATTTCCGAATCGTTGGCCTGACGGTCGGCCTTGTGGTTGATCTTCGCGTCCTTCACCTGAGCCTTGTACTGCGACTTCGCCTGCTTCTTCGCGTCGCTGTACTCGGCGTTCGCCGACTTCTTCGCGCTGCGGTATTCCGCGTTCGCGGCGGCGTTGGCGTTGCGCTTTTGCACCAGCGGGTCAGCGGATTGCGGGGCAGTCAGCGCTTGCGGGGCAGGCGCGGGTTGCGCGATGCCGGCGGCCGCCGGCGCCTGGCTCGGGACGTGACCAGTCATCTGGCCCGGTATTTGACCAGGCGCGGCACCCGGCGCCATCGTTGGGGCTTCGCCGGCCTGGGTCGCGCCCTGGGTCGCGTTTTGTGCCGCGTTTTGTGCATACGCACCTTGCGCGAATACGGCGGCAGTCGTCACGGTGGCAAAAACGGCGGTAGCGGTGAGCAGCTTGCGAATCTGGGTCATGGCGTATCCTCCTTGCAGTGGTTCCGAAGGCGCTTTTGCAGCGGGCAAGCCCGCCAGAGCCGCGCCCCCGCTCGACGGAGCCGTTCAAGGGAAACTTGAGCGGCGCTGTCGATCCGGGTGAAACCATTTTGGTATGAAGATCGCCGTGGGGTCCCGCGACGTTACTCAACGTTTCATTTTCTGACGAATTCATAACATCTGGCCCCGAGATGTGACAGACGCCGCGGCAAAGCCGCCATCGCTTATGATGCTCACCCTTCGCGCGCTTGCCGCACGCCTTTGAAATTCCAATCCGCCATGCCCAACCTCGATTTCACGCTGACCGGCGACTACGTCGAACTGCACAACCTCCTGAAGATCACCGGACTCGCCGACAGCGGCGGCTCGGCCAAACAGATCGTCGCCTCGGGCGCGGTGAAGGTGGACGGCGAAGTCGAGCTGCGCAAGACGTGCAAGATCCGCGCGGGCCAGGCCGTGCTGCTGGGCGACACGCGCATTGCCGTCAAGGCGCACGAGTGAACCGCCCCGAAACTTGCCCGCAGGCGCCAGCTATGCACCAGATTTGAGCATCTGGATCGACAAGGTCGCTGTCTCGCAATAAGCTTTCAGTTTCGACAGACGAACCCTGCCGCGCGGCGCGCTTATATCGCGCCGCTTGTTTTTCATGACTCGAACCACGCTTTCCCGCCGCGCCGTTTCGGCGCCGCCCACGCTGCGCGGCCACGCCGCCGACACCGCCCGCCTCGCCGGCCCGCTTGCGATCGCCCAGCTCTCGCAGATGGCGATGAGCGTGACCGACACGGTCCTGCTGGGCTCGCTCGGCGCCGACGCCCTCGCCGCGGGCGGCTTGGGCGCGAACATGTTCTTCGTGGTGGTGACCGTGCTGCAAGGCGTGCTGACCTCGGTCAGCGTGAGCGTCGCGCAGGCGCGCGGCGCCGACAACGAAAGCCACGTGCCGCACATCTACTGGACCGGCTTCGCGCTCTCCCTGCTGCTCTCTGTGCCTGCATTCGCGCTGCTCTCCTTCGCCGAGCCGATCCTGCGCGCGCTCGGCGAGCCCACGCTGCTCGCGCATCACATCGGCGAGTACACGGCCGTGCTGCGCTGGGGCGCGCCCGCCAGCCTGATCGGCGTGGGGCTCATGCGCTCGTTCCTGCCCGCCATCGGCGCGGCGCGGCGCCTGCTGTGGGTGTCGATCGCGTGCGTGTTCATCAACGGCTTTCTCAACTACGGGCTGATCCACGGCGTGTGGAGCCTGCCGCGCCTGGGCTTTCTCGGCTCGGCGGTGGCCACCACGATCACCGTGTGGCTCACCGCGTTCGTGCTGATGGCGCTGCTGCACCTGCGGCCTTCGCACCAGCATTTCGTCGTTGCGCGCCGGCCGACGGCGCCGCTGATGGGCGAACTCTTCACCATTGGCTGGCCGGTTGCGATCACCTACGCGGTCGAGGCGACGCTCTTTCTCGCCACCGGCCTGCTCGCGGGCCTGCTCGGCGAAACGCCGCTCGCGGCGCACCAGATCGCCTTGAACGTGGCCTCCGTTACCTTCATGGTGCCGCTCGCGATCGGTCAGGCGGCCAACGTGCGCGTGGGTTACTGGTCGGGCGCGGGGGTGCCGCGCGCGGCGCGCCATGCGGGCTTCGTCGCGCTCGGGCTCGGCGTTGGCTTCATGTCGCTGTCGGCGCTCGTGATGGTGCTCGCGCCGCACTGGATCGTCGGGCTCTACCTGCACCTCGACGACCCGGCCAACGCGCACACGGTCTCGCTCGCGGCCACGCTGCTCGGCGTCGCGGCGATTTTCCAGATCGTCGACGGCGCGCAGACCGTCGGTTCGGGCTGCCTGCGCGGCCTGAAAGACACGCGCGTGCCGATGCTCGCGGCCACGCTCGGCTACTGGGGCATCGGCTTTCCGCTCGGCTACGTGCTCGCGTTCCACTTCGGGCTCGGCGCGCTCGGGCTCTGGTGGGGGCTCGCCGCCGGGCTCACCACCGTCGCCGTGCTCATGACGTGGCGCTTTCACCGTATGAGCCGGCGCGCACAGGCCCACGCTGCCGCCACAAGCCGCGTTGGTTGAAGCGTCCACTTAACCGGCCAGGCCGTACCGGCGCGACCGGGTAAAATACGCGCCTGGCGCCGCACGCGGCGTCCGTCCCACGAGGGCACGAACAGTTTGGAGACAGCCGCGCCCCGCGAGCGCCGCCGGCCACCCCGGCTACGCTTGCCGCGCGCGGAGCGCAGGTCGCACGCATCGACACCCCGCCACGATCCGACGCAAAGCGCGAAACAAAGACGCGACGCAACAGCGCGCCACGCAAGCGCACACGCCCAGTGCGCGTGCCCGCTGAAGCGTCTCGCGCCACGACATAAAACGAACCCCTTCACGGACCACCCTTTCATGCTTGCCCCGATTACCCGACTCTTCCCGCTCTGGGCCGTCCTCGTTTCATTGCTGGCTTACTTCGATCCGGGCCTCGTCGCGCCGATCGCGCCGCACGTCACGACGCTCCTGATGATCATCATGCTGGCGATGGGCGTCACGCTCTCGTTCGCCGACTTCCAGCGCGTCTTCACGCGGCCCGCGCCGGTCGCGGCAGGCATCTTCCTGCATTACCTCGTCATGCCGCTCGCCGCGTGGGCGATCGCCAAGGTGCTGCACATGCCGCCCGATCTCACGGCAGGCATGGTGCTCGTCGGCAGCGTCGCGAGCGGCACGGCGTCCAACGTGATGATCTATCTCGCGCGCGGCGACGTCGCGCTTTCGGTGACGATCAGCGCGCTTTCCACCCTGGTGGGCGTGTTCGCGACGCCGCTGCTCACGCGCCTTTACGTCGATGCGTCGATCGTCGTCGACGTGCGCGGCATGCTCATGAGCATCCTGCAGATCGTCGGCCTGCCGATCGCCATCGGCCTCGTCGTCAACAGGCTCGCGGGCGGCCTCGTGCGCCGCGTCGAGCCCGTGCTGCCGCTCGTCTCCATGGTGTCGATCCTCGCGATCATCGCCGCCGTGGTGGGCGGCACGCATGCGAGCATCGCCACGGTCGGCCCGCTCGTCGCGCTCGGCGTGGTGCTGCACAACGGCATCGGGCTGCTTGGCGGCTACTGGGGCGGGCGCCTGCTCGGCTTCGACGAGTCGGTGTGCCGTACGCTCGCCATCGAAGTGGGCATGCAGAACTCGGGGCTCGCCGCGACGCTCGGCAAGCTCTACTTCTCGCCGCTCGCGGCCCTGCCGGGCGCGCTGTTCTCGGTGTGGCACAACCTCTCGGGCTCCGTGCTCGCGGGTTACTGGGCCGGCAAGCCGGCGCGCGGCAGCACGCGCAATACGCAAAGCGCCGCGAACGCGTCGCCCGAGCGCGGTTGATCGATGCCGTGGTCAAGCGCCGGGCCAGCGTTCCGGCGCTTACGCCACACGCTCCTGCGGTACGCGGTCTCGCGCCCCTGCCAGCCTGCGGGGCGCACGCCGAGTTAGCCTCACCTGCAGCCATGCTCGCAGCCTCGCGAAGCGCCATTCGCGCGGCTGTGCCAGAAGCTCGCTCTCGCAGCGCACTTCAAAGCGCACACCCTCCCGCCATCCACTGATGCGTGCCCGCTCACCAGGCGCAAGCGGCAGTGCTTCGCCCGGTTCGAGCCAGTAGTCCTCGGTATCGCCTTCGACCGTCATCCAGACGCGGCCCTCGAGCGCCATCACCACGCCGCCCTGCGCCACGCGAATCGTGCGGCAAGCGTCACACGGCACCCACAGCGCCAACGCGTCCTTGAAGTCTGCGTGCATCACCACGCGGGTTTCTGCTCTCATTGCGCGCTCCGTTCGTTCGAGATGCGCGCAGTGTCGCGCCGCAAGCCCCTCGGACGTTTCCGGCCGCGCTGAAACGTCAGTTGCATGCGGCCCAAAAATTGCTCAAGGAACTTGCTCGCCGCCACTGGACCGGTAGGCCGCTTCCCGTAGAATTTTCGTGAAGTCGTGCAATGAAAACGAACCATCATGCGGCGTGCCGCCATGGAGAATCCGCTTGCCCGCGCATCCCGCCCCAACCGAAGCCGTGACGCGGCGCATGACGAAGCCGGGCGCCTCGCCGTGCGCGCCCAGGGTTGCGCTGTATGCCCTCTTTACGCTCGTTTGCCTCGCGCTGGTCGCCGGCTGCGCAACGCGGCCGCCCGCCACCGACTACCCGCGCCAGACGAGCGCGGCGCTGCCGGCCACGCAGGCCAGCGCCACGCCGCTTGGCGCCGCGCTCGCCGCGCCCGAAGCCGCGCACCCGGGCGAATCGGGCTTTCGCCTGCTCGCCACCGGGCCGGACTCGCTACAAATGCGCGTCGCGCTCGCGCGCGCGGCGACGAAAACGCTCGACATGCAGTACTACATCGCCAACGAGGACACCACCGGCAAGCTGCTGCTAGGCTCGGCGCTCTATGCGGCCGATCGCGGCGTGCGCGTGCGCATGCTGGTGGACGATCTGAATTTTCACGACATCGACCAGCTGATGGCCGCGCTCAACAGCCATCCGAACATCCAGATCCGCGTGTTCAACCCGTACGGCAGCACGAGCGAGTCGATGTACCTGCGCACGCGCAACTTCTTCTCGAACGTCGACCAGTTCACACGGCGCATGCACAACAAGGCGACGATCGTCGACAACGAGATGGCGATCGTCGGCGGGCGCAATCTCGGCGACGAGTACTTCAACGCCAGCCCGACGCTCGACTTCCGCGACCTCGACGTGCTCACCGCCGGGCCGGTCGCGCAAAGCGTCTCGGCAAGCTTCGACGAGTACTGGAACAGCTCGATCTCGTACCCCTTGAGCGTGCTCAATCATCAGAAGTTCGACGCGCACGATCTCGACACCGCGCGCGACGACCTGCGCAAGCACTGGCGCGAAAGCGCCGAGCCTTACAACGCCAAACCGCTCAACGCCACGCCGCTCGCGCAGCAAATCACGGGCAATACGCTCGCGCTCGTCTGGGCGAAATGGGCGTTCGTGGCCGACTCGCCCGGCAAGATCGCGGGCAGCGAGAAAGGCGAGCTGGGCGACGCCATGCGCTCGCTGCTCGACCGCATCCATCAGGCGCATAGCAGCGTGCTGGTGTTCTCGCCGTACTTCGTGCCGCACGACACGGGCGTACAGACCATCCGCACGCTCACTGCGCACGGCGTGCGCGTGGCGATCCTCACCAATTCGCTCGCCGCCACCGACGCCGTTGCGGTGCAGGCCGGCTACAGCCCTTACCGCGTGCCGCTGCTCGAGGCCGGCGCCGAGCTTTACGAGTTCAAGCCGCTGCAGCCCGAGCACGCCGACCAGCGGCGCTTCGGCGTAGTCGGTTCGCGCTCGCGCGCGAGCCTGCACGCCAAGGCCTACGTGATCGACGACAGCACGCTCGTGATCGGCTCGCTCAATCTCGATCCGCGCTCCGCGCGTCTGAACACCGAGCTTGCGCTAACCGTGGAGAGCCCACCGATCGCGCACGAAGTGGCCGACCTGTTCAAGCGTGCAATCTCGCCGCAGGTGAGCTACCACGTGACGCTCGCAACGCCCGCGCAACTGGCGCAGCTCCAGGGCACGACGGTCAACTCGCCGCTCGTCTGGACCGACGAGGAAAACGGCATGATCCGCACCTACAACCTCGACCCTGGTGCGGGTTTCTACAGAAATGTCCTAACCGGGCTATTCTTGCTGTTGCCGGTCGATAGCCAGCTGTGAACCGGTCGTGAAGCGACTGTGAGCACGACCTGGCTGTCGCCCGCGCAAGATCGCTTGATTTACGTTGTAACGTCCGCCGTCGAGCCAGCCGCGAAGCCGCCTTCATCGCCATGAGCGTCGCGCCTTCGCAGCGGCCGCGCCAGCACAGCGCGCCGCCGCCCAGCCACCACGCGGATCCGAACCCGTCACGAAAGCGGCGCCCTCGCGCGAGCGAGGATGCGCCGCCTCAATCACCGGAGTATCAAATGACCGCAAGCAACGAAAACGTCCGCATGGAGCGCGACACGTTCGGCGAGATCGCCGTGCCCGCCCAGCAGCTTTGGGGCGCACAAACGCAGCGATCCCTGCAAAACTTTCGCATCTCGACCGAAAAGCAGTCGCCGGAACTGATCACCGCGCTCGCGACGATCAAGCGCGCCGCCGCCGAAGTGAATCTCTCGCTAGGCGTGCTCGACGAGAACAAAGCGAAAGCGATCATGCAGGCCGCCGACGAGATCATCGCGGGCAAGCACCCCGGCGAGTTCCCACTCGCCGTGTGGCAAACGGGCTCCGGCACGCAGACCAACATGAACCTCAACGAGGTGATTGCGAACCGCGCGAGCGAGATTCTGGGCGGCGAGCGCGGCGAGGCGCGCAAGGTGCATCCGAACGACGACGTGAACCGCGGCCAGTCCTCCAACGACGTGTTCCCGACCGCGATGCACGTGGCGGCCGCCTACGGCATCGTCAAGCATTTGCTGCCGGCGCTCAAGACGCTGCGCGATACGCTCGACACCAAGGCCAAGGCTTTTGCCGACATCGTGAAGATCGGCCGCACGCACCTGCAGGACGCCACGCCGCTCACGCTCGGCCAGGAGTTCTCGGGCTATGTCGCGCAGCTCGATCACGGCATCAAGCACGTCGAATCTTCATTGCCGCATCTGTACGAACTCGCGCAAGGCGGCACGGCCGTGGGCACCGGCCTGAACGCGCATCCGCAGTTCGCGCACAAGGTTGCGGAAAGCATCGCCAAGCTCACGGGCGTGCCCTTTGTCACCGCACCCAACAAGTTCGAAGTGATGGCCGCCGCCGACGCGCTCGTGTTCGCGCACGGGGCGCTCAAGACCGTGGCCGCGAGCCTCATGAAAATCGCCAACGACATTCGCTGGCTCGCAAGCGGTCCGCGCTGCGGTCTGGGCGAATTGTCGATTCCCGAGAACGAGCCGGGCAGCTCGATCATGCCGGGCAAAGTGAACCCTACGCAGTCCGAAGCAGTAACGATGCTCTGTTGTCAGGTGTTCGGCAACGACGTGGCCGTGAACATGGGCGGCGCGAGCGGCAACTTCGAGCTGAACGTGTTCCGCCCGATGATCGCGCACAACGTGCTGCAGTCCATCCGCATGCTCGCCGACGGCGCGCTCAGTTTCAACGACCACTGCGCCGTGGGGATCGAGCCGAACCGCTCGCGCATCGACACGCTGCTCAACGAGTCGCTCATGCTCGTGACGGCGCTCAATCCGCACATCGGCTACGACAAGGCCGCGCAGATCGCGAAGAAGGCGCACAAGGAAGGCACCACGCTCAAGGCCGCCGCGCTAGCACTCGGCCACGTGACCGAGCAGCAGTTCGACGAGTGGGTGAAGCCCGGCGAGATGGTGGGCGAGGCGAAGAAATAAGCCCTGTTTGAAGGGCTGAAATGCACAACGGGCGGCGAGGTTCACACCTTTGCCGCCCGTTTTTTTCATGCAGCCGCAACGGCGCGCATGCGGATCAAACCTGCCCTTTCGCCACCTCCTCGGGCTTGAGTTCGACGATCGCGTCGAGCGCTTCCTTCACGTCGAGCGCGTATTTCGCGAGGCGCTTTTGCTCGTCCGTTTCCGGCACGTACGTCGGCACGGGAATCGGGTTGCCGTTTTCGTCGACGGCCACGAACACGATCAGGCAGTCGGTGGTGAGGCGCAGCTGGCCACTCTTCGGGTCGCCCGCATGCACGGTGATGTGGATGTGCATGGACGTGCGGCCCGTGGCGACCACGCGCGCGCGCAGCTCGACCATGTTGCCGACGAGAATTGGCCGGCGAAAGCGGATGTTGCCCACGCTCACCGTCACGCAATAGCGGCCGGACCAGACCGCGGCACACGCATATGCAGTCTCGTCGATCCATTTCATCAGCGCACCGCCGTGCACTTTGCCGCCGAAGTTCACCGAAGTCGGCTCGGCGAGGAACCGGAACGTCGTTTCCGAACGGTCCAGCGGCTGGGTAGGCGTCTTCATCTCGGCTTGGCTCATGGCGATTACCGCATACGGCGGCCCGTATCGTAGTGTGGGGAATGGAGGCGTCGATTATACGAGTGCAATAAGACAGACAGTCGCAGCCGCTTGCGAAACCCCATTCGCGATTGATTCAACTCGCCGCGAATCGCGCCCGGTAATCGAGCGGCAGCACGCCATAGCATCGCTCGAACGCGCGCCGCAGATTCTGCTCGGTGCCGAAACCGCAATCGGCCGCAATGCGCTTGAGCGGCCGGCGCGACTGCGCGAGCGCGTGCGCAGCGGCCTCCACGCGCATCGCCGCAACCGTGCGCGCCGGCGTGCGCCCCACCGCGTCGACATAGCGGCGCGCAAAGGTACGCGGGCTCATGCGCGCCTCCTCGGCCAGACGCTCGACGCTCAGCTCGCCATGCAGGTTGGCGGCCATCCAGCCGTGCAGCGCGTCGAACTCCGCGCCGGCGGTAGCTTGCGCCGCGAGCGCTTCGCTGAATTGCGCCTGGCCGCCGGGCCGCTTCATGAACACGACGAGGCGGCGCGCCGCCTGCATCGCGACCGCATGGCCGCAGTCCTCCTCGATCAGCGCGAGCGCGAGATCGATGCCGGCCGTCACGCCCGCCGAGGTCCAGACCACGCGGCCGTCGCGCTCGTCGCGGATAAAGATCGGCTCGGGATCGACCTCCACGCGGGGAAAGCGCCGCGCGAGCTGGGACGCGTTGCGCCAGTGCGTGGCGGCGCGGCGGCCGTCGAGCAGCCCCGCCGCGGCGAGATAGAACGCCCCCGTGCAGACCGACGCGACGCGGCGTGCATGCGGCGCGGCCGCCGCGATCCAGGCGACGAGTTCGGGTTGCAGCACGGTGGTGTCGTCGATGGGGACGCCGGGCACGATCAGCGTGTCGATCGTGGCGGGGTCGAGCGTGTCGAGCCGCTCGGTGACGATGGGCATGCCCGCAAAGGTCGGCAGCACGCCGCCAGCGACCGAGGCGAGCGTCGTGCGGTAGGCGCAAGGCTGCGCGCCGTTTGCACTACCGCTCGCGCCGCCGGCCGTGCGCATCGCCAGCTCGGCGCGCCAGAATGCTTCGATGGGTCCGCAGGCGTCGAGCAGCACAAGCTCGGGCGCGACGGCAAATACGACGTGGCGTGCAGCGGCAGGGAAAGTCGGTTCAGACGGCATGACGGCGAACTCGATGCTGACGAAGTGCCCTCATCATCGCACGCGCGCGATTGGCAGTCAGGTCAAAGTAACGTCAAATCCTGCCAGTCGACGGTGACGACAGGATCACGCGTGGCCGCTCACTTATGGAACGTGACGCCTTCGTCGATCGTGCCGTACATCGTGATGCCGCTCGTGCTGTTCGACGGCGGCGTGGAACCGCCTGCACAGGCGGCGCACAAGGCGGCGAGCGCGGCGGCGGCGAAAAGAGCCAGGAAGCGTTTCATAAAGGGCAAGCCGATAGCGTGAATAAACGATTCTAGCGCGGCGCTCCCGCGCGCCGCAGTACGTACCACCGCGCGCGACTCGGCACTCATCGAGCGGCTGCAATCGACACTTCATCGCAGAGTGAAACGTCGAATGCGCCATTTCGCTAAAGTGACGGTGTGGGTGAAATCCGCCGCCATCGCCAACCATGAAGGAGCCGCCATGACCCTGCCCGCCACCGACGAATCGAGCCACTTTCCGGGTCTCGCACGCGTTGCCGCGCTGCTCGCCGATCCCGGCCGCGCCGCCATGCTATGGGCGCTCATGGACGGCAGCGCGCGGCCCGCGGGCGAACTCACGATGATCGCGGGCCTCTCGCCTTCGGCGGCGAGCGGCCACCTCGCGCGCCTGACCGATGGCGGCCTGCTCGCGCTCGACGTGCGCGGCCGCCACCGGTACTACCGGATCGCTACCCCCGAGATCGCGGCAGCGATCGAGGCGCTCATGAACGTCGCGCATGTGTCCAATGCCGTCACGTCGCAGCGCCCGACACCCCGCCCCGCGCGCACGGTGCCCCTGGAGATGCGCCATGCGCGCACCTGCTATGACCACATGGCCGGCGAAGTCGCCGTGCAAGTGTTCGAGCGCCTCGTGGACGGCGGCCTGCTGGTGCGCGACGGCGACACGCTCGAAGCCACGCCGGAGGGCACGGCGCGTCTCGCGGCGTGGGGCGTGGACGTTGCCGCGCTGCGCGCACGGCGGCGGCGCTTTGCCTGTACCTGTCTCGACTGGAGCGAGCGCAGGCCGCACCTGGGCGGCGCACTCGGCGCGGCGCTGCTCGATTCGTGGACGCACAGCGGCTGGATCGAGCGCACGAGCCGCCCGCGCGTGCTGCGCATCACGCCTAAAGGACAGCACGAATTCGATGCGCTCGTCGGTGCATAACACACTTCGCGAGCGGGCCGTATTAACTGACAAATACCCAACAAAATCGCGGATTTCGCGCGCAAAAGGTCGCGTTTCTCCCGCGGCCACACGTTCTGTTACATCTGCTGCATAAGCCTTAACAAATCCGCGAGCATGGAAACAAGCCTGCCGGATACAGTGCCCTGCATGGGATGGCAATCGGCGCAACAGCACCAAAGCGCCCGATCCCATGGACAGGAGAACAAAGATGAGAACGCGCACACCTACGATCACCCAGTTTCGCCGCACGTCCCGCCGCACGCTGTTCGCACTCGCCGCGCTCGCGGCGCTGAACCTCGCCGGCACGAGCGCGGTTTTCGCGCAGGTGGCGCCCCCCGATGCGGCGGCCAGCCCCACTGCTACGGGCGGTGATCCGCCCAGCCGCGTGGCGCGCCTCGACTACATGGCCGGCGCCGTGACCACCGAGCCGGCCGGCGCGAGCGACTGGTCGTACGCGCAGCTCAACCGCCCGCTCACGACCGGCGACCAGCTCTGGAACGACGCCAACGGGCGCTCGGAGCTGCACATCGGCTCGACGGCGGTGCGCCTCGGCGCGCAGACGAGCCTCGACGTGCTCAACCTCGACGATCAAACGGCGCAGCTCAAAGTGCCGCAAGGCACGCTCTCGACGCGTGTGCGCGAAATGCCTCCCGGCACCTCGTATGAAATCGACACGCCGAACCTCGCGCTCGGCGTGACGAGCCCCGGCGACTACCGCGTGGATGTGGCGCCCGACGGCAGCAGCACGACCGTCACCGTGCGCAACGGCAGCGTGACCGTGTACGGCGAAAACGGTCAGATGCCGATGACGGCCGGTCAGCAGATCCGCTTTGCCGGCACCGACCTGCAGCAGGTGGCAAGCGACCAGGCGCCGCCGCCGGACACCTTCGACCAGTGGGCCCTCGCACGCGACGCCGCCGAAGACCGCTCGGTTTCGGCGCGCTATGTCTCGCGAGACGTCCCGGGCTACCAGGACCTCGACAACAACGGCACGTGGCGCAGCGATCCGCAGTACGGCGAAGTCTGGACGCCGAACTCGGTGCCCGCCGGCTGGGCGCCGTATCACGACGGCCACTGGGTGTGGCAGGCGCCGTGGGGCTGGACGTGGGTCGACGACGCGCCTTGGGGCTTCGCGCCATACCACTACGGCCGCTGGGCGTACGTCGACGATTCGTGGGCCTGGGTGCCCGGCCCGGTCGTCGAGAGCGCACCGCCCGTCTATGCGCCAGCGCTGGTCGCGTTCGTAGGCGGCGGTGACGGCGGCACGGACTGGGGCGTCAACCTCGCCGTGGGCGGCGTCGCGGCCGCGGGCGTCGCTTGGTTCGCGCTCGGGCCGGGCGAGCCGTGGCATCCGCACTGGGGCGGCTGGAGCCCGAACTACTACCAGCGTGTGAACCAGACCGTCGTCGTCAACAACTACCGGCGCGACGTCAACATCACGAATATCAACGTTCACAACACCTATGTGAACTATCGCGCGCCGGGCGCTGTGACCGCCGTGCCGGCCACGGCTTTCGTCCACGGTCAGCCGGTCTCGCGCTTCGCGCAGCATGTCGATCCGCAGCAATGGCGTAATGCGCGGATCAACCCGGGTACGCCCGGCATCGCGCCAGTGCAGGGCAGTTTCGGACCCAACATGCGCCGCGCCAACTACCGGCCGCCCGCAGCGCTCAACCAGCGCCAGGTCGTAGCCACGCGCGCGCCGGTCGCGCCGCCTGCGTTCCACGATAACCTCGCGCAGCGCTTCGCCCACACCGGGGGCGCGGTGCCGGGCGCGGGTGCGCCTGTGGTGCGCGTCTCGGCGCCGGCGCATGCGCCCTCCTCGCCGTTCGCGTCGGCTTCGCATGGCGCGTGGCCCGCGCAGAACGTGCGCGTCGTGCCGCCGCATTCGCCGGTGCTCGGCGCGGCCGGCAGGCCGGCTGCCCCGCAGGCCCAGGCTGGCCGTCCAGGCATGCCTGGCGGCGCACCTCAAGCGGGCGCCGTGCCCGCTAACGCCATGCAGCGTGGCGCCGAGCATGGCCAGCCGGGCATGGCGCCCGCCGCCGCGCAAGAACACGGTGTGCCGCGCCCGCCGCAGTTTGCCGGCCGTCCGGAAGGCGGCGCGCCCGCAGCGGGCCAGCCGGGTCCGGGCGCCATGAACGCAGCGCCGCGCGGCGAAGCGCATCAGCCAGCATGGACGCAGCCGCACGCGCCGATGGCCACGCGTGGCCAGCCGGGCGGCAACGAGGCAGGCAGACCGCCCGTCGTCGCGATGCAACAGCAACGTGACGCGGCACGTGGCCAGCCGCAGGCGCAACCGCAGCAACGCATGCCCGAGCCCGCCGCGGCGCAACGCGCGCCGCAAGCCGAGGCACGGCAAGCGCCGCAGCCCGGGGCGCGCCCCGAGTTCCATCCGCAGACGCAAGCTCAGCCGCAGCCGCAACAGCGCGCTGAGGTTCGTCCGCAGCCGCAGCCCCAGCCGCGTCAGGAGTTCCATCCGCAGCCCCAGCCGCAGCAGCACGCGGAGGCTCGTCCGCAACCGCAGCCCCAGCCGCGCCAGGAGTTCCATCCGCAGCCCCAGCCGCAGCCGCGCGCCGAAGCCCGTCCGCAGCCGCAGCCCCAACCGCGCCAGGAGTTCCATCCGCAGCCCCAGCCGCAGCAGCAGCACGCTGAAGCCCGCCCGCAGCCGCAGCCTCAACCGCGTCCGCAACCGCAACCCGCGCCTCACCCGCAGGAGCGCGCAAGCGGCAACAATCACGACGATCGCCACCACGGCTGATCGCCGTGCCAGCAACGAAAAAGCCCGCGAACGTCGCCGTTCGCGGGCTTTTTTCATGGCGCTGTCATCCCGCCCCTACCGTGAATGCAAGCGCCTCACACCGCCATCGGCGCAGTGAGCGGTTCATGATGGCGGTAGTCCACGAGCGAGAAGTCGGACGGCTCGACCTTTTCGAGCCACTCCGGCTCATAGACGCCCGTCTTCGCGTACTCGGGCACGCGCTCGGAAATGGCCAGACGCGGGCTTGCATACGGCTCCCGGCGCAACTGCTCGTTGAGCATATCGAGTTGATTCTCGTAAATGTGCGCGTCGCCGATGAAGTACGTGAACCAGCGCGGCGTATAACCCGTCAGCCGGCCCACGAGGTGCAGCAGCACCGCGCCTTCGGTCAGGTTGAACGGCGTGCCGAGGCCCACGTCGTTGCTGCGGATATACAGGCACAACGAGATTTCGCGCTTCGTCGGGTTCGGCACGAACTGATACAGCAAGTGGCAAGCCGGCAGCGCGATCTCTTCGAGCACCGCCGGATTCCAGCCATGAAACAAAATTCGACGGTCGGTCGGGTTGTTCATGATCGTGTCGAGGCACTGACGCAGCTGGTCGACCGCCTTGTAGAGCAGCACCTTGGCTCGCCCATCCTCGGTAAATTCTGCGACGCGCGCGTAACCTCGCGATTGCGCGTCGGCGAGCTGCGCGGCGGCTTGGGCGTCGAGCACCTTGTAGGCTGGCCAGCGCCGCCATTGCACGCCGTACACGTCGCCCAGGTCGTCCGTGCCTTCGCGGTACGGATTGGCGAGCCACTGGGCGTTCTCGTTCGCGTTGGCGTCCCAGACCTTGCAGCCCAGCGCGCGGAAATCGGCAGCGCTGCGCGAGGCGCGCAAAAATCCGATCAGCTCGCCCACCGCCGACTTGAACGCCAGTTTCTTCGTCGTCACCGCCGGGAAGCCGTCCTGCAGGTCGAAGCGCAGCATGGCGCCCGGCTGGCTGATCGTGCGGATACCGGTGCGGTTTTCCTGCCAGGTGCCGGTGTCGAGAATCGAGCGGACGAGCTCGAGATACTGTTTCATGCGCGGTTCCCTCGTCGGGCACATAGCGCCCGGGTCGGATTCAGGATGGAAAAGGAGGATTTTACCCGGCGCGCGCGTCCCGGGTCGGCCGCGCCGAAAGCGCGAGTCCGTCACGAAACGGGGACAAGGGCGAAACGCCCGCAGGACGGGCTACGAAGAGCCCTGGGAAAAGCTCGCGGCGCAACGAGTCGCAGCGAGATGAAACACCATGACAATGACCCGCCACAAGCGACGGCGCGCGCTCAACACACGGAGCACGAAAGCGCCGGCCGCTTCAAGCAACCTGAATCAAACTCGAGCAACCTCACCGCGCCTCAACCGCCCGACGCCAGCCCGCCCGGATGCGGCGCGAGCGGCTCGCTTTCCATATGGCGCATGCCATGCGCACACAAGAGCCGGTACAGCGTCACGCGCGAGATGCCGAGCTCCTGGGCGGCGTCGCCAAGACGGCCGCGGTGGCGCAGCAGCGCAAGTTCGATGGCCTGACGCTCGGCGGCTTCCCGCGCCTGGGCGAGCGAGACCGGCACCACTTCGACGTAGTCGCCCAGTTCGAGATCGCGCGCCGTGATCGCGCGGCCCTCCGACATCACGATGGCGCGCCGCACGCGGTTGATCAGCTCGCGCACGTTGCCGGGCCAGCTGTAGTTGTGCAGCGCCGCGATGGCGTCGGGCGAAAAGCCGCGCAGGCGCCGGCTGCCGTCCTTCTTGAAGCGCTCGAGCATGTGCCGCGCGAGCAGTTCGATGTCCTTGCCGCGCGCGCGCAGCGGCGGCTCGTCGATCTGCAGCACGCACAGGCGGTGATACAAGTCCTGGCGGAAGCGCCCTTCCACCATTGCCGCGCGCATGTCGACGTGGGTGGCCGAGATGATGCGCACGTCCACCGGAATCGACTGATGGCCGCCCAGCCGCTCGATCTTGCCTTCCTGCAGGAAGCGCAGCAGGCTCGCCTGGCTTTCCATGGGCAGGTCGCCGATTTCATCGAGAAAGAGCGTGCCGCCATTGGCCGATTCGACGCGCCCGACCTTGCGCTGGCTCGCGCCCGTGAACGCACCGCGCTCGTAGCCGAACAGCTCGGACTGCAGCAGGTGCGGGGGAATGGCGCCGCAGTTGATCGGCACGAACGGCGCGCTACGGCGCGACGAGCGCTCGTGGATCGCCACCGCCGTGAGTTCCTTGCCCGTACCGGATTCGCCCGAAATGAACACCGGCGCGTCGGTCAGCGCGACCTTGCGGATCGAGCGGAACAGCGCCAGCATCGCCTCGCACGAGCCGACCATTTCGCCTTCGCTGCCGCCCGTGGTGTCGTTCGAGGCGACTTCGCCGAGCGATACCATGCCATACGCGTGGCCGACGGAATCGACGATGCGATCGCCGTTCCAGGGGACCGTTACGTAATCGAAACAGTAATCGCGCACCAGACGGCGCAGCGTTGCGTCCTGCAGTTGCCCGGTCGTCGTCGCCGCCACCCAGCCGACGTTGGGCAACGTGAGGCACGGCTCGAATGAGCCGATTTCATGCAGATGAAATTCGCTTGATAGATCGAGCAAGCCCCCCGCGGGCATACCTGCGCGAAGCGCCCGCCGCGCGTCCCGTGCGTTGCCGACGATCTCCACCTGCCAGCCACGCTCGTGGAACCGCTCGTTCAACGCTTCGACCGGTTTTCGCGTCACGTACACCAATTGCCGCGTTGCAGGTTCCATTATTCAGATCCTCTTGCCAACACCATCGTTTGGGAATGACGGCACGCACCTGAATGTACAGACACGCAGCAAAAAGCGACTTTCGCGTACCTGCAAAAAACAGTGAACGCGCATGCTTTTGCTGACAGTGAATCCCCGAGTTGTGGCGTGTGTGTCAACTTGCCCAGTTGCGGGCTTTTTCTTTTAGGCATTACGGCTTTTTCTGAAGCTTACTATAGCCTCATGGCACTTGGATAGAATTTATGCAATTGGAATGCATAAGGGACTGATGGAAATGTTTCCACCTGTTTCCTGGCATTTTGTCAGTGCAGAAATAATTACGGATGTTTCCATTCTCTGAATAGTTAAGCGTCTGGCGCGCAAACGTTCTCCTTTGAAACCATATGGCATTCCAAACGGGTTTAAACGGCCTCACGTTTCAGCGCTGAAACATTTTGGCGAATATCCGCCATTCAAAGTTTGCAGAAAATAGTGCGGTTCGAAGCGTATCAATGGATTGCGGGCGATGGCACACGTTTCGCTAAATGTCTCGCACCAGGAGATACGCCATGCGACTCAACATCCAGCAGGTCCGGCGCAGTGTCATCGGCTACGGCAGCGCATGCGCCGCCATGCTCGTACCGGCCGCCCTCCTCGTCCTCTCGCCCGCCGCTCGCGCACAGGCGCCGGACGATGCGTCAGCCGCGCCAAACACGGTTGTCAGCGTCACGAACGCCGCCCCGGATGTCGTTCCTGCAACACCTGCGGCACTCGTCCCCGCCACGCTCGCCGTAAGCGCGCCGGCCGACGATACAAACGCCGCCGCCACGGACTCGACCAGCGCCACGGCCACCAGCGCGCAGGCGCCGGCCGACCCTGTCGCCTCTGGCAACGATGGCGCCTTCGCGGGCATCGGCTCACTCGACGATCAGACGCTCTCGCGCCAGCGCGGCGGCGCCGTCGGCATGGTGATGGTTGCGGCCACGCCACAACTGATGCGTGGAAACAACAACGTGACGCTCTGGGACGAAATCGCGCCGCCTGCACCGCTGCCGATCCCCGTGGACGCCACGCAGAACGCGCAGGGCAACCTCGCAAGCTACACGAGAAAGTGACGATGAGATAGCACCCGTGCCGCCTGCGGCGCGGTGTCCGGTTCGCGGTGAATAACGCGAAGCCAGGACAAATGGACCGGACAAGGCGCCCATGCGCCGACTCCGGCCAGGAGGAGACCAGAATGACAGCACGCAACTCGACGCGCGGCGCAAGCCGCCGCTCGATCCAGGCCGCCGCCGCCCTGTGCGGCGCCCTGGCCGCGAGCGTCACAGCGGGCGTGTACGCCCAGCAGGTGACGAATCCCGGCGACATCATCGTCGAACGCGACATCACGCCGCGCAGCGCCTTCGACAACGTGCCAAAGAGCCAGGACCCCGTGCTCGTGCGCGCCACGACCTTTCCCAAGAACAGCTTCGACCCGGCGATCGCGACGCTCGTCACCGACACGGACCTCACCAACGCGCACGGCTCGAGTGGCGTGAACGCGAACGGCGCCTTGAGCGCGCAAACCGCCGGCGTGCAGGCGCTCACGCGCATTCTCACGGGCAGCGCGACCGGCGCGAACGTGGCGGCCGGCCCCGGCGCGAGCGCCGGCGTAGGCGGCGGCCTCGGCGGCACGATTTCCTCGACGATCACAGGCGCGCTCGCCCCACTCTCGGGCGCCATGGGAGGCATGAAATGAGCCGTTCGATCCAGACGCCATGCACGTGGCACACGCTGCGCACGGCGCTTCCCGGCGCGCTCGTCTGCGCCGCCGCGCTCGCCTTTGCCGGCGCCGCGCAGGCCCAGGTCAGCGTCGGCGCGACGGCAAGCATCGCCCCGGGCGCCGCCACCTCGACGACGGGCGCGCTCACCGTGAACGAAACAGCGGGGGTCGACAACGCCCAGGCCAACCAGTTGACGATCACGACCGGCAACGTGTCGATCAACGTGAACGGCGACGACCAGCTCGCCACCGTCACGGCGCGGCTCAAGGGCGCGACCGCGACGATAGGTACAGGTGCTTTTGCAAACACGAACGGCGCAATGATGGTGAATCAGTCGGCGGGCGTGGGCAATGTCCAGCGCAACACTGCGCTCATCAGCAGTGGTGCGATTGGTGTGGTGGCGGTCTCGGACGGTGAATTGTCCGCGGCGGCTGCCCAAAACGGCAGTCGGGGGCAAATGGCCCAGGCAGGGGGCATTCGTGAGGTACGCATCGACAATGCGGCATTCAGGAATGCGACGGGCCTCGTGCAGGTGAACCAGACAGCCGGCGCCGGTAACGCTACGGCAAACAGTTTTGTGCTCCGTCCCCCGGCGGGCACTCTTTTTTAACTGACCACTCAGTATCGGAGCGAAATCATGAAGCGCACCCTCATAGCAGCGGCAGTTCTCGCGTCGGCGGTAGGTTCCGCTCACGCGGCTAATTCGGCGTATCTGTTCAACGCCACAGGCGTAACCCAGTACGTCGGCATCGAAGGCTTTGTCGCGCTGTTCGGCTGCGTCTCGGTTTCGAGCACCGCCGGCGCCGTCATCAACAACAACCAGACCACCGGCGGCGGCACGCTCATTCCGCAAGCACAAAGCTATAACAGCGGCAAGGTGACGACGACGTTCAACGACACGAACTTCAGCGTGATGGGCACGGGCAGCAACACGTTCACGAAGTCGTCGAGTTCGAGCGAGTCGAGCATGTCGTCATCGTCGAGCAGCCAGTCGAAGACGCATAATGTCAACGCATCGACCACAAAGAGCTCGTCGAGCAGCTCGACCTTCAGCAAGTCGCTCGACGCAAGCGCGAGCGCCGACTATCACGTCAAGACCGACAACGGCAGCACGCACGACCACACGACGTCCAGCAGCTTTAGCGATACGGGCAGCGCGGCGCTCGGTACGAGCTACAGCAGCGTAGGCAACAACACGTCGACGAAGTCGCAAAGCGGCAATGGCAGCCTGACAGCCAACGCGTCGTGGTCGCACAGCGGCAACCCGCACAATGGCTCGGCAAGCTTGAACCTCAGCGGCTCGGAAAGCACGTCGCACACGAAGACGAATTCGCATAACAACAGCGACACGACGAACGTCGGCGCAACGTGGGATGTGAACAACAACAAGAACACGAGCAACAGCTCTACCACTGCCAACACGGCTTATGCCGACGGCACGGCGAGCGCGTCACTCTCGGCCAGCGTGAGCGGCTCGAGCAGCAAGACGAAGAACTCGAGCAACACGTATGCCCATACGTACAGCGAGTCGAGCACCAGCATGAACTCGCATGAGCATTCGTCGTCGCACCAATCGAGCTCGACCAAGAGCTGGGGCTATAGCGTGAGCGACACGCTCAACACCGTCGACGAGCATACGACCGGCTACATCACGCAGCACATCAACACGCAACAAGCCGGCACGCTCGACGCCAACACGGGCAGCGACGCGGCAACCGGTGTGACGGGCAACCTTGGCGTGAACATCGCGGAAGGCATCAACAACGCGCAAAGCAACGATGTCGCGCTCGCTTCCGTCGACATGGGCAACGTCTTCGGCAACGCGCAGATCTTCAACACGCAAAGCTCCAGTGGCCGCGCGAACGTGAAGAACTTCAATCTGAACGCGTCGGTCGGTGACGGCTCGCTTGCGAACGTCTCGGGCAACGTCGGCGTGAACGTCGCATCCGGTATCGGCAACGCGCAGAACAACAGCCTCGCCGGCTCCGTGACGACGGCAAGCCCGGGTTCGGCCTCGACGGTTGCCATGGTCGCGACGGATAACAACGTGCAGAACGCCAACATGTCGGCAACCGGCCAGTTCCAGGGCACGGCTAGCCTCGGCGCCAATACGCTCACCGGCGCACAAGGCAACATCGGCGTGAACATTGCCGGCGGCATCGGCAACCTGCAGCACAACGGCATGGCAATCGCCGCGATGAACAACGGCCACTAAGCACGGCTGGCAGTACCGCAGGAACTGGGCTCGTCCCAGGCAGTAACGCAGCAAGCAACGCGCGCCGGCTGTCCCACCGCAGCCGGCGCGCAAACCAGAAGGCAGGAGACCACCATGTCCGGGCCCCTCTCGACCCCGGCGTCAAGGATGTTTGTGCTCGCGCTGACGCTTACCGCCAGCGCGGCGCTTGTGCCTGTGCATGCACAGCAGTCGACGCTCGACGCGACCCACCTCATCGGCGTGCCGGTGAAGCTTCCGGTCCACTCGATGCGGGACCTGCGCTATCGCAGCATCGTCAGCCAGCAGTATGACTACAGCTGCGGCGCTGCCGCACTCGCCACGCTGCTCAAGTACGGCTACGGCATCGACATCCCCGAACCTGAGTTGATCCGCCAGATGATGGTGTTCTCCACACCCGAGGTGGTCGTCAAGAACGGCTTCTCCATGCTCGACATGAAGAAGTTCGTGGAGACGATCGGCTTGCGCGGCCGCGGTTTTCGCGTCAACACCGACGCGCTCTACCACCTGCAGATTCCCGTGCTGGTGCTCATGAACATCGATGGCTACGAGCACTTCGTGATCGTCAAGCATGCCGAGAACAGCCGCATCTTCATTGCGGACCCCGCGCTCGGCAACCGTATCGTCGCCGAAGACGACTTTGCCAAGACATGGAACGGCCTCGTCTTCGCGGTGCTCGGAAAACCGTTCCTGGAGGATTCTCCGCTGTTGCAGAACAACGAGTCGCTCGCGCTCAAGCTGCGTGAAAACGCACTGCTCAATGGCACGGCTGCGACTCCCTTCTTCGAATACGGCCTCGATAAGGCCGTCATGTTCTGAAGTCCGAAGAATCATGAAACGCAACCTCTCACAGTGTGGCATCGCGGCAGCTGTCTCCGCGCTCGCCTGCGCTTTCTCGAGCGGTGCGCTAGCGGCCGATGGCATCGGCTTGCCGCAGCCGGTGCCGGCGTTTCTCTCGAACGCCGACGCGCAGGCGCCAGGCATCCGCTGCGAGGCCGTCGGCGACGACGTGCTCGCGCATCAGACCGGCAAATATGCCGGCAGCGACATGATTTCCGGGTTCGTTCTGAACCTGCTTTCTCAATGGCAATTGCCAAACGGCGCGACCGCAGTCGCGCAAGGCGCACTCGCGGTCGCCCAGAACGCGGCCAACCAGGTAAGCGCGCAGGTCAAGACATATGCAACCGTGATCGACCCGGCGCAGGGCGGAACCACGGGCGCGAACAGCGGCGCCAACCCGAACGCGACGGCCACCGGCGGCCAGAACGTTTCGGTCAACGGCGTCTCGCAGATCACCCAGGTGGCCGGCAATGGCAATGCGGGCGCCAATGCCGCAACCATCTCCTACGACAACAACGCGCCGCAGATCGCCAACCTGCCAGGCGCCAACCAGTCGAGCGCGTCCGCCTCGAACGCGAGCGGCAGCATCAAGGCGGGCATCTCGTTCGGCAGTAACGGCGTCAATGTGACGCTGCAGACGCCGGCGGGCATCGCCACGCAGAACGTCATGCCGGGCAACGCGCAACAGGCCGGCGCGATCGCCCAGCTACTCCAGGTCGCAGGCAATAACCAGCAGGTCGCCAACCAGTTGCAACTGAGTCTGCAGACGCAGCAGATGACGTCGCAAATGATCCGGCAGTCCGGCGTATTACAGGCGCTGCGAAATCTCCACTAACCGAGGGCTCATAACGAGGCGCACCAGCAAGGAGACCACCACGCGGGCAAGGACCCGCGCGAGCAGCAGGACTTTGAATGAGGAGCATCGACGTGCGCGGGCGTGGGACCAGGGGGTTCCAGTTGGCGCCCGCATTCGATCCCGGGGGAAGAAGAATGAAGACGATGTCAAGGACGGCCGCGCCGCACGCGACGCTGGCCGCCATACCAGCAGCGGTTTTGCTGTTCGCGCTCTCGCAGTCCGCCCACGCGCAGGCGCTTCAAAGCCAGTCGATCGAAGAGCGGCTGAACACCCTCATGCGGGTGGTGGACGAGCAGCAGCGGCAAATCCAGTCACTCGAGCGCCAGGTGACGAACCTCGAAATGGCGCAACGCGGCCGAGGCATGCCGGGCGCAGGCGCGCCCGACGCCGCGTCGGACGCAACGGTGGCGGAGCAGCCCGGCGCCGACGGCCTGCCTGTGCCGTTGCCGCCGCTCGCCCAGGCGCTGCCGGGCGCGACTGCGCCCGGTGCGCTCACCGGCACGGCAACCGGCGTGCCGGTGAACCCGCCCTCGCCCGACGCCGGAGCGACCAATGGCGCGACCGGCACCGCGGCCGCGAGCGGCCCGCAGCAGGGCGCGCCGGTTGGCGTGAACCCCAACGGCAGCCCGACTGTGGGCGAAACCCAGAAGAACGCCGAGCCCTCGCGCACGCAAGCCGAAGAAGCAGTCGTGCAGCGCGAGCACGCACCGCTCTTCGACCATAAGCTGACATTGGACTGGGGTATCAGCGACAGCTATTACGATCGCCGCCAGCTGCAGCTCTCGGGCTTCCTCGCGCTCGACGCGATCTTCCTCGGCAACATCAATCTGGGGCAGACCAAGTCGCACCAGATCACGGCCGACCTGGACACGCGCTACGGCATCACCGACCGCATGAGCGTGGACGTGGACGTGCCGTACGTGTACCGCCACAGCACCTTCATCGTGGGCGGCGCGGGTGGCTCGGCGAGCACGCTCACGGACGCATCGGTCAATTCGAACGCCATTGGCGACGTGAACTTCGGGATCTACTACCAGTTCCTGAAAGAGACCAACAGCGTTCCGGACGTAGTCGGCAGCCTGCGCGTGAAGACGGCGACCGGCACCTCGCCGTTCGGCATCAAGGTGCAGCAGATCACGCCCGACAACACCAACCTCGTCGCGCCCAGCAAACTGCCCACGGGCACGGGATTCTGGAACGTGACCGCAGGTGTCTCGGTGCTGAAAACCTACGACCCGGTGGTGCTGTTCGGCAGCCTCTCGTACACGTACAACATCTCGCGCTCGTTCGCCGACATCTCCTCGGTGATCGGCCAGACCGAACCCGCCGAAGTAAAGCTTGGCGACATCATCCAGTTCGGCGGCGGCGTTGCGCTCGCGTTCTCGGACAAGGATTCGGCGAGCATTTCGTACACCATGGCCATCGAACCGCAGTCGAAGACGAAGACGCCCGGCGGCAGCTGGACCGGCGTGCCGGGCAGCGAGACCACCGCCTCGGTGCTCAACTTCGGCCTGAATCACGTGGTCAACAAGCACTTGACGATCAACGGCGCGGTTTCCGTCGGGCTCACGCCCGATGCACCGAACTTCGTTGTTGGCGTGCGTTTCCCTTATACCTTCTGATGTCATGAGGCCGATCGTGCGCGAATCCTCACATCTGGGCGCCACTGTGACACCGCTCGCGGGAGCCGGTCAGCATCTTGCCGTGACCGGGCCGCCGCCTGCAGGCGTTGCATCCGACGCCGGCCACGCGCGCGATGCGAAGTCCGAGACGGGTCTCGAGCGCACCTTGCTGTACGTCGCGCGCACGCCCGACCCGCTGCTCAGCGCCTACCTGAAGAGCCGCGGCTGGGAAATCGCGACCGCGCGCACGGTGCATGAGGCCTCGCGCCTCGTGAAGCCAGAGGCGGCCTACGCCGGCATCGTCGATCTCACGGGCTTCGCGCCGCGCGAGTTCGCGGGCCTCGAGACGATCCTGCGGCTGCAGCAGGTCGGATGGATCGCGCTCACCGACGACTCGCGCTTGACCGACGCCGAAGTGCGGCGTCTGATCCGCCACTACTGCTTCGACTACGTGCACGTGCCGGTCTCGCACGCCACGCTCGACTACCTCGTGGGCCACGCGTTCGGCATGGTGTCGCTGTGCGATCTCGACGCGCCGGGCGCCGCCGCCGCGAGCCAGGACGACGACGAGATGGTCGGGACCTGCGAGGCGATGCAGCAGCTCTTTCGCACGATCCGCAAGGTCGCCAATACCGACGCCACCGTGTTCATCTCGGGCGAATCGGGCACGGGCAAGGAACTCACCGCGCTCGCGATCCACGAGCGCTCCGCGCGGCGCAAGGCGACGTTCGTGCCGATCAACTGCGGCGCGATCCCGCATCATCTTCTGCAATCCGAACTGTTCGGCTATGAGCGCGGCGCCTTCACGGGCGCGAACCAGCGCAAGATCGGACGCGTCGAATCGGCCAACGGCGGCACGCTCTTTCTCGACGAAATCGGCGACTTGCCGCTGGAAAGCCAGGCAAGCCTGCTGCGCTTCCTGCAGGAAGGCAAGATCGAGCGGCTGGGCGGCCACGAGCAGATTCCCGTGGACCTGCGCATCATTTCGGCGACGCACGTCGATCTCGAAACGGCGATGCGCGACGGCCGCTTTCGCGCCGACCTCTTTCACCGCCTGTGCGTGCTGCGCGTGGACGAGCCGCCGCTGCGCGCACGCGGCAAGGACATCGAAATTCTCGCGCACCACGTGCTGCACAAGTTCAAGCAGGACAGCGCGCGCCGCATACGCGGCTTCACGCCCGACGCCATCGAGGCGATGTACAACTACAACTGGCCGGGCAACGTGCGCGAGCTGATCAACCGCGTGCGCCGCGCGATCGTCATGGCCGAAAGCAAGCTGATCTCGGCGGAGGATCTCGATCTCGCCCACTTCACGGCGCAGCAGACGGTCACGCTCGCGCAGGCGCGCGAAGCCGCGGAGCGGCGCGCGATCGAGGCGGCGCTGCTGCGGCACCGGCACCGGCTCACGGAAGCCGCTGCCGACCTCGGCATCTCGCGCGTGACGCTCTACCGGCTAATGGGTACGCACGGCCTGCGCGACGAAAAAACGCTCTTCGACGGCGAAGCGGAGAACCAGGCGGAATTGCCGCCCGACGTGCAGGAGTGAAACGGACGCCGGGGCACGAGAGGGCAAGACAGGGCACGAGTGAGCGCGCCGGGCCGCCCGGCGCGCTCAGGTAGAATCGCTGCGAACAGCTTACAACCTCGCACCTCTACCCTTTCGATGACGACGCTCACCCTCATCGTCGCCCGTGCACGCAACGGCGTGATCGGCCGCGACAACGCGCTGCCCTGGCGGCTCCCGGAAGACCTTGCGTTCTTCAAGCGCACCACCATGGGCGCGCCCATCATCATGGGCCGCAAAACGCACGAATCGATCGGCCGCGCCTTGCCGGGCCGCCGCAACATCGTCGTGACGCGCGACGCGGGCAAGCGCTTTCCCGGCTGCGATACCGCCACGAGCCTCGACGAAGCGCTCGCGCTCGCGGCGCAGGATCAGGCGCCTACGGCATTCCTGATCGGCGGCGCGCAGCTCTATGGCGAGGGACTGGGCCTCGCGCATGAGCTCGTGGTGACGGAAATCTCCGCGGACTTCGAGGGCGACGCCACCTTTCCCGCACCGGACCCCGACGTGTGGCAAGAAACGTCGCGCGAGACGCTGCATGCGAATGCGCCGAACGACTTCGACTTTGCGTTCGTGCGCTACGTGCGGCGCGATTGATTGCCTCGGCGCGCCACGCTACCCAACCGCGCGCCCACAACCCGCCGCCCAAAAGCACAACGGCACGCCAAGGCGTGCCGTTGTTGATTGAGCCTGCGGAAATACCGCTTACTGCCCCGCCACCGTCATGCGCTCGATCAGTACCGAGCCGGTTTGACGCGTGCCGCGCGCGAGCGTATCCGCGCCCACGGCGACGATGTGGTGGAACATCTCCTGCAGCGTCGAAGCCACCGTGATTTCCTCGACCGGGTACTGGATCTTGCCGTTCTCCACCCAGAAGCCCGACGCCCCGCGCGAATAGTCGCCCGTCACGAAGTTCACGCCCTGCCCCATCAGCTCGGTCAGCAAGAGGCCCGTGCCGAGCTTCTTGAGCATCGCTTCGAAGTCGTCCTCCGGCTTCGTGAGCGAGCTTTGCAGATGCAGGTTGTGCGAGCCGCCGGCGTTGCCCGTGGTCTGCATGCCGAGCTTGCGCGCCGAATACGACGACAGGAAATAGCCCTGCACGATGCCGTCCTTGACGACTTCGCGCCGCTGCGTGCGCACGCCCTCTTCGTCGAACGGCGCGCTGCCGGCCGCACGCGGCACATGCGGGTCCTCGACGATCTGGATGTGCGGCGCGAATACGGGCTTGCCGAGGCTGTCGACGAGGAACGACGTCTTGCGATACAGCGCGCCGCCGCTCACGGCCTGCACGAACGCGCCGAGCAGGCCCGCGGCGAGCGGGGCCTCGAACAGCACCGGCACCTTGCGCGTGTCGAGGCTGCGCGCGTTCAGGCGCGAGAGCGCACGTTCGGCCGCATAGCGCCCGACGGCTTCGGGCGCGGCCAGCTCGGCCGCGCTGCGCCGCGAGGTGTACCAGTCGTCGCGCTGCATGTTGCGGCCGGCGCCTGCGATGGGCGCGCACGAAATGTAGTGGCGCGAGTACGGATAGCCGTGCATGAAGCCGCCCGAGGTGGCGAGCACGAACTGCGAATGCTGCGCCGACACGCTCGCGCCTTCGGAGTTCTTCACGCGCGGATCGACGGCGAAAGCGGCATCTTCGGCGCGGCGCGCGATTTCCACGGCCTCGTCGGCCGAGAGATTCCACGGGTGGTAAAGGTCGAGGTCGCGCGGCGCGGTTTCGAGCAGCTCGCGCTCTGCGAGGCCCGCGCAGTCGTCATCGGCGGTGAAGCGCGCGATGTTGTACGCGGCCGCGACCGTGTCCTTGAGGGCCTGCGGCGAAAAGTCGGAGGTGCTCGCGTTGCCGCGCTTGTTGCCGATATAGACGGTCACGCCGACCATCTTGTCGCGGTTGTGCTCGATCGTCTCGACCTCGCCGCGGCGCACCGAGACGGACAAGCCGTCGCCTTCGGAGATCTCGGTCGCGGCGTCGCTTGCGCCGAGCGCATTGGCGTGCCGGAGGATGTCGGACGCGATCTCCTTCAGTTCGTCCTGGGTGTGCGGGAAAAAGCGTTGCCGGGCTTCGATGTCTGCTGCCATTGTCGTTACGGTCCGGTTCTGGGCCGATGCGGCCCGCTGATGTCGTGTTTCGCTGGTGTCGCTTCGAGTGCGACCGGTGCTTCGGAACGCGATGCGTTCGCAAAGCGCATCACGCGATCATAGCAAGGTATGTGAACACGCATCACAGGCGCTTTCGCCGCCTCGCGCTGCGCATGAACCCTCACACCGATATCGGGCCGCCGGCGGCGCCTTCAAGCCCAGGCCGCACGCCCGCGCACGCTACAATACGCCCCATGAAACGCAAAACCCGCATTCAACCGATGAACGACGCTGTCGCCGACCCGGACGACAACGGCTACGATCGCCCGAGCAAATCGCAGCTCAAGCGCGACATGGAAGCGCTCCAGGAACTGGGCCAGGCCCTCGTGGAGCTGCCCAAAGACGCGCTCAAGCGCATGCCGATGACCGAAGACCTCGCGGACGCCGTCCACGAGTGCCGCCGCATCACCGACCACGAAGGCAAACGCCGCCAGCTTCAGTATGTAGGCCGCATGATGCGCGGCCTGACCGAAGCCGAAGTCGCCGCGCTGCGCACGAAGCTCGATGAGCACCGCGGCGTGAACAGGGCCGCGACGGCGCGCCTGCACTGGATCGAGCGCACGCGCGACAAACTGCTCGCCGACGACGCCGCGCTCACCGAATTCATCCGCCAGTACCCAGCCGCCGACCCGCAGGAGGGCCGCACGCTGATCCGCAACGCGCGCCGCGAGCAGGAGCAGAGCCGGCCCCCGAAGTCCTTCCGCGAGTTGTTCCAGTGGATCAAGGACGTGAGCGCGCAAGGCGCCGGCGAGGCGGACGACCACGACGACGAGCGCGCCGACGAGGACCGCGAAGATGACGAAGCCTGAGCGCAGCCACCCTGACGAACTCGTGATCGGCCTCGTGTCGGTCAGCGACCGCGCGACGAGCGGCGTGTATGAGGACAAGGGCATTCCGTCGCTGATGGAGTGGCTCGGCAGCGTGCTGAAAACGCCGTGGCGCGCGGAAACCCGCCTGATTCACGACGACGCGGCGACGATCTCCGCCACGCTCACGGCGCTCGTGGACGGTCTGGGCTGCGACCTCGTGCTGACCACGGGCGGCACCGGCCCCGCGCGCCGCGATGTGACGCCCGAGGCGACGCTTGCGGTCGCGACCAAGGAGATGCCGGGCTTTGGTGAGCAAATGCGCCAGATCAGCCTGAATTTCGTGCCGACGGCCATTCTGTCGCGCCAGGTCGCCGTGATCCGCGAAAACGACGACCATGCGGCGCTGATCATCAACCTGCCGGGGCAGCCGAAGTCGATCAAGGAAACGCTGGAAGGCCTGCGCGACGATCAGGGCGCCGTCAAGGTGCCGGGTATTTTTGCTGCGGTGCCGTATTGCATCGACCTGATTGGCGGCCCGTATATCGAAACCGATCCGAACGTCGTGGCGGCGTTCCGGCCAAAGAACGCGCAGCGAGCGCCGCGCGCGTAAGACTCAAACTTCTTGCTGCGTCATGACACAGCGCGGGACAGAACGCGGCGACGACGGGACGAACCCGCCGCCGCGGCGTTGCCGTGTCGGCTCAGATCAAAGCGCCGGACCGGCTTCGCCCGTTGCGTTATCCGGCACGATGCCCGGCGCCGGAACGAGGAAGTGCTCGCGGTAGTACTTGAGCTCGTCGATCGACTCGTGGATGTCGGCGAGCGCCGTGTGCATCGCGCGCTTCTGGAAACCCTTGTAGATGGTTGGCTGCCAGCGGCGGCACAGCTCCTTGAGCGTGCTCACGTCGAGGTTGCGGTAGTGGAAGAAGCGCTCGAGCGTGGGCATCCAGCGCGCCATGAAGCGGCGGTCCTGACAAATCGAGTTGCCGCACATCGGCGACTTGCCCGGCGGCACGTACTGCGAAAGAAACGCCATGATCTGCTCGGTCGCGCTTTCTTCCGTGACCGTCGACGCCCGCACGCGCTCGGTGAGGCCCGAGCGGCCGTGCGTGTTGCGGTTCCATTCATCCATGCGGTCGAGCACCGACTCCGGCTGATGGATGGCCAGCACGGGACCTTCCACGAGCTTGTCGAGCGTCGAGTTCGTCACCACCACGGCGATCTCGATGATGCGGTCGTTGTCCGGATCGAGCCCCGTCATTTCCATATCGAGCCAGATCAGGTTCATGTCGGTGCGCTCGATGAGCGGCGCGCCGGCAGCGGTAATCTCAGTCATGAAAGGCAACCCGGAGAGCGTTGGAAGCGCGGCGCGTGCGCGGCATCGACAGGATGCGATGCCCGGCCGGCGAGAACATATAATTGTCGCATAGATACCACGGACTTCCTGGATGCCTAATCTGTCCCCCTCCCCTGCGCTGTACTTCAGCGTGCTCTTCGTCGTGGCCGTGCTCGCCATGGTCGCGACCAAGCTCTGGCTCGCGTCGCGCCAGATCCGTTTCGTGGCCGCGCACCGCGGCGCGGTTCCCGCGCAGTTCACCGCGACCATCCCGCTCGCCGCGCACCAGCGCGCCGCCGATTACACGGTTGCGCGCACGCGCCTTGGCATGATCGAGATCGTGCTCGGCGCCGTGGTGCTGATCGCGCTCACGCTGCTCGGCGGCGTGCAGGCGCTCGACCTCGGCATTTCGGACGCGATCGGGCGCGACTATGTGGGCCAGATCGCCCTGATCGGCGCCGTGCTCGCCATTTCCGGCGTGGTCGAACTGCCGCTCGACTACTACCGCCAATTCGTGGTCGAGGAGCGCTTCGGCTTTAACCGCATGACCAAGCGCATTTTCATCATGGACCGCATCAAGGGGCTGCTGATCGGCGCCGCGTTCGGCATTCCGCTGCTCTTCGTCGTGCTCTGGCTCATGAAGCAGGCGGGCAGCCTCTGGTGGCTCTGGACGTGGGCCGTCTGGGTCGCCTTCCAGATGCTCGTGCTGGTGCTCTACCCCACCTTCATCGCGCCGCTTTTCAACAAGTTCGAACCGCTGCGCGATGAAGCCCTGCGCTCGCGCATCGAAGCGCTCATGCAGCGCTGCGGCTTCGCGGCCAAGGGCCTGTTCGTGATGGACGGCAGCCGCCGCTCCGCACACGGCAACGCCTATTTCACGGGCTTTGGCGCAGCCAAGCGCATCGTGTTCTTCGACACGCTGCTCGCGCGCCTCTCCGGCAGCGAGATCGAGGCCGTGCTCGCGCACGAACTCGGCCACTTCAAGCGCCGTCACGTGATCAAGCGCATGGTCGTCACGTTCGCGATCAGCCTCGCGCTGCTCGCCCTGCTCGGCTGGCTCTCGCAGCGCGTGTGGTTCTATGAAGGCCTCGGTGTGCGGCCGTCGCTGCTCGGCGGCAACGAAGGGCTTGCGCTCGTGCTGTTCTTCCTCGCCGTGCCGGTGTTCCTGTTCTTCGTCACGCCGCTTGGCAGCCTCTCGTCGCGCAAGCATGAGTTCGAGGCCGACGCCTTTGCCGCCACGCAAACCGACGCGCAGCATCTCGTCAACGCGCTCGTGAAGCTCTACGAGGACAACGCGTCGACGCTCACGCCCGACCCGCTCTATACCGCGTTCTACTACTCGCATCCGCCGGCTTCGCAGCGGATCGACCGACTGCTAGCGCACGCATGAACCGGCGCGCAACGAAAGCCGCCGGCAATGCTAAAGCCGCAGGCGCCACGCTGCACGGCGTGGTGATCGCCGCCCACGGGCGCCATTATCTCGTCGCGCCCGACGGCGGCGGCGCACATCTGCAATGCTTCCCGCGCGGCAAGAAGAGCGAAGTGGCGGTCGGCGACCGCGTCGACTATCAATCGACTTCCGCCGATCAGGGCGTGATCGTCGCGATCGGCGAGCGGCGCAACCTGCTCTACCGTTCCGACCAGTTCAAGTCGAAGCTCTTCGCGGCAAACCTCGACCAGTTGCTGATCGTGCTCGCCACCGAGCCGCACTTCAGCGAAGACCTGCTCGGCCGCGCGCTCGTGGCCGCCGAGGCCAACGACCTCAAGCCACTCATCGTCCTCAACAAGATCGACGTCCAGGCCGCGCTGCCGCTCGCGCGCGAGCGGCTCGAACGCTATCGCGCGCTGGGCTATACGGTGCTCGAGGTTTCGGTGAAGGGGCGCCCCGAGGAGGCGCGCGCGGTGCTCGCCGAGCACCTGCACGGCCATCAGACGATCCTGCTCGGCCAGTCGGGCATGGGCAAGTCGACGCTCGTGAACCTGCTGATTCCCGATGCCGAAGCCGCCACGCGCGAGATTTCGACGGCGCTCAACAGCGGGCGCCACACCACGACGTTCACGCGGCTTTACAGCTTGCCCGAGGGTGGCGCGCTGATCGACTCGCCGGGCTTCCAGGAATTCGGCCTCTATCACCTAACCGAAGGCAAGCTGGAGCGCGCGTTTCCCGAATTCCGGCCGCTGCTCGCGCACTGCCGCTTCTACAACTGCCATCACCTGCACGAGCCGGGCTGCGCGATTCTGGAAGCTGTCGACGATGGTCGCATCGCGCCGGAGCGCCAGGCGCTCTACGCGCAACTCATGCACGAGATCAGCCAGGTCGTGCGCTGACGCGCCGCCTGCCCCTGCGCCTATGCTCAAGCTCGTACGCGCGCCGAATCTGCTGATCGCCCAGCATTGGATGAACATCCTGGCGACGGCGGGCGTGCCCTGCGAGCTGCACAACCGCTACCTGAGCGGCGCGATGGGCGAGATTCCCGCTGAGCAGTGCGCACCCGAGCTGTGGCTCGTGGACGAACGCGACGAGAAGCTCGCCCGGCGTTTGATCGACGAGGCGGTGAGCGGACCGCCGCCAGGCTCGCCCACATGGCGCTGCGCGCGCTGCGGCGAGGTGCTCGAGGCGCAATTCACCGTGTGCTGGAATTGCGGGCGCGACCGCGACGTGCGCGACGAGTGACGCAAGCACCGTCGCATATGCAAATGGGCCGCTTTTAGCGGCCCATTTGCATGTTCGTGGCTGGCGATCCGGCGCTCAGAGCCAGACGGCGATCGTCAGCATGAGGAGCAGGATCATCCACAGGATCACGGCGCGCCACACGAGGCCCACCGCCGATTGCAGCGTGCGCGGCGTGCAGTCGTCGCCCACCGTGTACGGACCGCCCTCGCCCGGCTGCGCGAGCGCATCGACGCTGGACTGCTCCGCGAGCGGACCCGAGAGGCGAGCGCCGAGCGCCCCGCTGCCGGTCGCGAGCAGCACGCCTTCGTTGGTATCGGGCCACTGGTTCGTGTGATTGCGCCAGGCGTAGATCGCGTCCTCGAAGTTGCCGACGATCGCAAAGCCCAGCGACGTGAGCCGCGCCGGCACCCAGTCGATCACGAAGAACACGTGCTGCGCGAAGTTCGAGAACGCCTCGGTGCGGTCTTCGGCCGGACGCGCCCACTCGCGCGCGAGGTATTCGGCAATGCGGTACAGCACGGCGCCCGCGGGCCCGATCGGCACGAGGAACCAGAAGAACACGCCGAACACGTGCCGATGCGAGGCGATCACCGCATGGATGAGCGTGTGACGCACGATCTCGCTCACGGGCATGTCCACCGCGTCGAGGCCGGTCCATTCGTGGAGAATTTCGCGCGCGCGCGGCACATCGTCGTTGTTCAGCGCGAGATGGATGTCGGTGAAATAGTGGCTGAACTGGCGAAAGCCGAGCGTGAAATACACGACCACCACGTTCCACAGGAAGGCCAGCACGAAGCTGATGTGGTACAGCACGTAGTAGACGAGCGCCGTGGCGAGCGTCCACGGCAGCACGACCACGAGCCAGGCGATGAGGCCGTGCTTCTGCTTGCCGGCGTCGAAGCCGTGAGCGGCCCACTCCGCATTGAGGCGCACGAGCGCCATGACTGGATTATTGGGCGACAGCGCCCGCACCTGTTCGATGACGAGGGCCAGCAATACGGAAAAGAAGGTCATGCGACGCGCCGTGCAGATCGAGTTGCGAAAGGGTTTTAGAAAGTGTTGCAACGATATCACAGGGCCAGATGTGCCTGACCATCGCCGGCCAATCGGGCGGCAATCTCGCAACAGTGCGCGGCGGCGCTTGCGCGCGCCGCCAGACGTGCTACGCGAGCAGGAAGCGGTAGAAGTTGCGCAGCATGCCCGCCGTGGCCCCCCAGATAAAGTGCGAGGACCCGACGCCCGACGCGACAGCGGATTCCGGCGCATTGCGGTCCGGTGCATTGCGGTCGGGATAAGGCATCGCGTAAAAGCGCCGCTCGCCCCCCTCCCAACGGAACACGCGCACCTGGTGATGCACCGGGTTCATGAGAAAGCTGAGCGGCACCTCGAAGATGCTCGCCACTTCGAGCGAATCGGCGGCAAGGCTGAACGGCTCGTGCACGAGGCCGACCACGGGCGTGACCCTGAAGCCCGTGCCAGTAAGATATTCGGGCAAAGCGCCGAGCACCTCGACGCGCGCGGGGTCGAGATTCACTTCCTCTTGCGCCTCGCGCAGCGCGGCGGCGATGGGCGTGGGGTCGGAAGGCTCGCGGCTGCCGCCGGGAAAGCTCACCTGCCCCGCGTGATTGCTGAGATTGTCGGCGCGCTGCGTGAGCAGCACGGTCAGGCCGCCCGCGCGCATGGCGATGGGCACGAGCACGGCGGCCTCGCGCGGATCGCGCACCTCGGCGAGACGGGCTTCCTGCGGTTCAGGGTCCCACGGCAGACGCTGCTCGAAGCGCGCGCGCAAACCAGCGGCGGTCAGGCGCTCCGCGGCGACTTGCGGAAGGCTCGCGCCCGTCGATTCGATCGGCAGGTTTTCGGGTTCAAATACTGGGCGGATCAACGGCGGTCCCGGATTACACGTACACGAGATTATTTTGCGGCCAAAAAGAAAAAAGCACCCCGAAGGGTGCTTCTTTCTTACAGCTTTTACGCCTGATCGGCCGGAGCAGCTGCGCGGTCTTTCGACACCAGCTTTTCCTTGATACGTGCCTTCTTGCCCGACAGGTTGCGCAGGTAGTACAGCTTCGCGCGACGCACGTCGCCGCGGCGCTTCACCACGATGCTGGCCAGCAGCGGCGAGTACGTCTGGAACGTACGCTCGACGCCTTCGCCCGACGAGATCTTGCGCACGATGAACGACGAGTTCAGGCCGCGGTTACGCTTCGCGATCACGACGCCTTCGTATGCCTGAACGCGCTTGCGGTTACCTTCAACCACGTTCACGTTGACGATCACCGTGTCGCCGGGGGCGAATTCGGGGATGGTCTTCTCGCCCAGCACGCGCTGGATTTCTTCCTGCTCGAGTTTTTCAATCAGATTCATGGAATGACTCCGTATGCCATCTTGTCGGCGTTCGTACCTGTGCAGGATGACCTGCAACTACGGCCCCGATAGAGGATGGATTCACAACTGGCGCCGTTCACGCATGAAGCGGCACCGCCTTTTGCGCCCCTTGTCGCGCACGCCCGAAGCCTTACGCTTCGTTCGAGCCCTTCGCGAGACTAGCGAGCCACGCCTCGTCGGCACGGCTCAACATCTTGTTCTTTCTGGCCCGCGCGATCAGATCGGGCCGCTTGTTCCACGTGTTGCGCAACGCCTCGCGGCGCCTCCACAACTCGATTTCCGCGTGATGGCCGCCAAGCAGCACATCGGGCACGCGCACGCCGTCGTATTCCTCGGGGCGCGTGTAATGCGGACAGTCGAGCAAACCGTCGACGAAGCTGTCCTGCACCGCCGAAAGCGCATCGCCGAGCACGCCCGGCAGGTTGCGCACCACGGCGTCCATCAAGGCCATCGCGGGCAATTCGCCCCCCGAGAGCACGAAGTCGCCGAGGCTCACTTCTTCGTCCACGCAGCGGTCGACGAGACGCTGGTCGATCGCTTCGTAGCGGCCGCACAACATCACGAGACCCGGCTCCTGCGCGAACTGCATGACGCGTTCGTGCGTGAGCGGCTTGCCTTGCGGCGACATCAGCAGCACACGCGGAGCGCTCACGCCGGCTTGCGCCTGCGCGGCCTTCGCCGCATCGATCGCCGCTTCGAGCGGCTTGGCCAGCATGACCATACCGGGGCCGCCGCCGTAGGGGCGATCGTCGATCGTGCGATAGTTGTCGGTCGTGAAATCACGCGGATTCCACGTGCGCAACGTGTAACGCTGCTGCTTCGCCGCCCGGCTGGTAATACCCCAGTCGGTCAGCGCGCGGAACATCTCGGGAAAGAGCGTGACGACATCGAACTGCATCGCTCTCTCCGTTCAGCGAAATTGAATCACGGCGCGCGGTATTGCCGTGTTGCTTAGTAATCGGCTTCCCAGTCGACGACGATACGCTTCGCCGCCAGGTCCACCGTTTTCACGAACACGCCCACAAACGGGATCAGGCGCTCGCCGGTGACCGGCTTGCCATCCTTGTCCGTAGACGGGTACGTGACACGCAACACCGATTGCGCGCCATTGTCGATCAGGTCGGCAACCTTGCCGAGCTCGACACCCGCCTCGTTGGCGACGTCGAGGCCGATCAGGTCGACCCAGTAATATTCATCGGCTGCGGGCGCCGGGAATTCGGCCCGGCTCACGTACACGCGCGCGCCGCGCAACAGCAGCGCGGCGTCGCGGTCGGCCAGGCCCGAAAGCTCGCCGACGACGCTGTCACCATGAACCTTGGCGCTCACGCGCACCGCGGAATGACGCTCGCGATGCCCCTGACCCTCGCGGCCCTTGAGAAGCCACCAGCGTTTAGCGGAAAGCAGCGCGCGGCCGTCCTGCGCGTGTGGCGCGATCTTCAGCCAGCCCCTAAGGCCATAGGCGTCGATCACGGCGCCGACTTCAACGGCGTCGTCCGGCCAGCTCGCTTCGGTTTCGGCGCGCAGGCCTTCGGTTGCAGGCGCAGCTTTCGCGGCACTCTCGCGCGCAGGCTTGCGCACGAACGCACCAAACGAAGGCGCGCTGCGGGCCGCAGCTTTGCCAGCGCCGCTGGTCGCAGCACCTGTTGCAACGTCGGGCGCCCCGCTTTCCGACGCGTCGTTCGCCTTTACGGCAGATTTAGCGTCATGCACGGACATCGGCACCCCTTGCGACCAGCTTGATATCGCACACGCTCATGGAGCGCGTACGCGGGTAAAACACGGACAACAGACTGAAAGACGCTTAAAAACTTAAGCAGCCGGCGCAGCGGCGGCGGTCTTTTGCGCTTCCTTCACGAGGCGCTCGACTGCCGGCGACATTTGCGCGCCGTTTTCCTTCCAGTACGTCACGCGATCTTGAGCGATACGCAGCGTTTCACCCTTGGTAGCGACCGGGTTGTAGAAGCCCACGCGCTCGATGAAACGGCCGTCGCGACGGTTGCGCGAATCGGTTGCGACGATGTTGTAGAACGGGCGCTTCTTCGAGCCGCCGCGTGCCAGACGGATGATGACCATACTAAAATCCTTGAAAACCGGGGTTCGGGACTACTGAAACATGCGATTATAGCCCGAAACCGGAGGCATAACAAACACTTAACGGGAAATTGCGCGCTGGCGCCGGGAAAGCGGCAAGACGCGGCGGTCAAACTGCCGCTCGTGGCCACGGCGGGCGGGCCCTGGAGCGAATTGTGGCGACTTTCAGACGACTCGTGCAATGGCTGCGTCGCACTTGCGGCGCCGGCGTGCGTGACAGCTCCCTTTTTCGGGCACCCCGAGCGTCGGCCAGACGCTTCGCACTGGTGTGGCTCGGCCTTGCCGCCGCCCTGCTCGCGGCACCGCTCGCTCACGGGGCGCTTCCCATCGAGCGCATCAAGCTCCCTCCTGGCTTCCACATAGCGGTGCTCTCCGAGGACGTTCCCGGCGCGCGCGAAATGACACTCTCGGGCAACGGCACCTTCCTATATGTAGGGAGCATGAGCGGCGACGTGTACGCGCTCGAACTCAAGGACGGCAAAGCGGCGAAGCGCCATATCGTGGCATCCGGGCTGATGATGCCGGTGGGCGTGGCCTGGCGCAACGGCGCATTGTACGTCTCGGCGGTTTCGTCGATTGTGCGGCTGGACGACATCGACCGTCATCTCGACGATCCGCCCAAGGCCGTAGTCGTCACGGATTCACTGCCCACCGAGCGCCACCACGGCTGGAAGTTCATCGCCTTCGGCCCCGACGGCAAGCTGTACGTGCCGCAAGGCGCGCCGTGCAACGTCTGCCTGCCGGCAAGCGACCCGCAGCGCGTGCATTTCGCGATGATCGGCCGCATGGACCCCGACGGCTCGCACTACGAGACCATTGCGCGCGGCGTGCGCAACACGGTCGGCTTCGCGTGGCATCCGCAGACGCACGAACTCTGGTTCACCGACAACGGCCGCGACATGCTCGGCGACGACATCCCCGACGACAAGCTCAACCGCCTCGCGCACACCGGCGAGGACTTCGGCTTTCCGTATTGCCACGGCGGCAACGTCGCCGACCCCGAGTTCGGCGCGGGCCATCCTTGCAGCGGCTTCACGCCCCCGGTCGCGAAACTCGGCGCGCATGTGGCGTCGCTCGGCATGCGCTTCTACACCGCCTCGATGTTCCCGGCCGATTACAAGAACAGCCTGTTCATCGCCGAGCACGGTTCGTGGAACCGCAGCAAGAAGGTCGGTTACCGCGTGGTGCGCGTGAGCGCCAACCCCGACGGCACGAACGCACGTCAGGATGTGTTCGCGCAGGGCTGGCTCAACGCCGACGAGACCCAATGGGGCCGCCCCGCCGACGTGCTGCCGCTGCCCGACGGCTCGCTCCTGATCAGCGACGACTACGCGGGCGCGATCTATCGCGTGACGTACACCAAACCGTGACGCGCGCGCCACGCTAACGCTGATGGCATGGTGCCGGGCATAAGCGTGCGCTTGTGCTGCAAGCGAGGCGCGCGGCATACAATGCCCGGCGGCCCGTGTGCGATGACGTGATGCGCCCATGACGGCCAAACGTTCACGTTATGCCCGAGCCCATGCCCAACGAAAACAACCCCGCACGCTTTCGCTCCAAGACCCTCACCGCCGCCCTCGCGTTCCTGTTTGGCAGCCTCGGCGCACATCGCTTCTATCTGTATGGTTCGCGCGACGTGTGGGGCTGGGCGCATCTGTTCGGCACGCTAATCGGCATTCCGGGCGTGATGCTGCTCGTCGCAACCGAACGCGCCTCGATTCCCGGCTGGGGCCTCGCCGTGATCGGCGCAGTTTCCGTCATTTCGGCGTTTCTGGCGGCAATCGTGTATGGGCTGCGCCCCGACGCCAAATGGGACGCGCAGTTCAACGCCGCGTTCGTGGAGCAAGGCCGCACAAGCCGCTCGGGCTGGACGGTCATCTTCGTCGTGATTTTTTCGCTGCTGATTGGCGCATTCCTGCTGATGACGGGACTCGCGCTCTCTTTCCAGACCTATTTCGAGTCGCAGGTCGAGGCCGCAAAGGCCATCTCGCAATAACGCCGCGAGCCCACTCAGAACAAGTCGAGTTGAGGCTTCTCACGCACGGTCTTCGACTGCACGAACGCCGACATATCGAGAATGCCGTGACGCCGCTCATTGAGCCCGAGGCGCCGCACGGCATTGTGAAAGCGCTGCTTGAGCAGGTCGGCCCAAAGCCCCGTGCCCTTCATGCGCTGCGAGAACGCCGACTCGTAGTCCTTGCCGCCGCGCATGTCGCGCACACGGCTCATCACGCGCTCGGCGCGCTGGGGGAAATGCGCCGCCAGCCAATCCTGGAAGAGCGGCGCGACCTCCCATGGCAAACGCAGCACGATATAGCTCGCGCTCGTTGCGCCGGCCTCGGCGCAGGCTTCGAGCACACGTTCCATGTCGGGCTCGGTCACGAACGGAATGACAGGCGCGATGCTCACGCCCACCGGCACACCGGCTTCGGCTAGCGTGCGAATGGTGCGCAGGCGACGCGCAGGGGTCGCCGCACGCGGTTCGAGCGAGCGGGCGATATCGGCGTCGAGCGTGGTGATCGTGATCGCCGCCATGAACTGCTTGCGCGCGGCCATCGGCGCGAGCAGATCGAGATCGCGCTCGATCAGCGAGGACTTCGTGATGGCCGCGAACGGATGCTGACGCTCGGCCAGTACCTCGACCACGCGCCGCGTGATGCGCATGTCGCGCTCCACCGGCTGCCAGGCGTCGGTGTTCACGCCGAGCGCAATGGGCTCGGGCTCGTACGAAGGCTTCGCGATCTCCCGCGCGAGCAGTTCTGCGGCGTTCACCTTCGCATAGATACGGCTTTCGAAATCGAGCCCCGGCGAAAGACCGAGATAGCTATGCGTGGGCCGCGCGAAGCAATAGATGCAACCGTGCTCGCAACCACGATAAGGATTGAGCGAGACGTTGAACGGAATGTCCGGCGACTGGTTGCGCGTGAGGATACTTTTCGCACGCTCTTCGAAGACTTCGGTGCGCAGCTTCGGCTCACTGTTGTGGTCGGCCTGGTCCCCTCGGCCCTCTTCGCCTTCGCCCGCCTGCTGCCAACCATCGTCGAACGCTTCGCGTTGGTCCACTTCATAGCGCCCTTGCAGGTTCGTAACCGCACCGCGCCCCTTGCGTGCCATGGGCGGCGCAACGGGATACCAGGTATCGGGATCGGGGTGGCGGGAATCGGTCACGGCTAAAGTGAACAAGACATGAAAAAACGCGGCTCAGTACTGTACAAATATACAGTACTGAGCCGCGTTGTCGAGTCCTAAAAACAGGGCGCTGACAGCCGCTCACTCCCCCACGGCGATAGTCAGCGTCTCCTTGATCTCTTCCATCACCACGTAGCTTTTCGACTGCACCGCGCCGGGCAGTTGCAAGAGGATGTCACCCAGCAGCTTGCGATAGTCGGCCATCTCGCCGATGCGCGCCTTGATCAGATAGTCGAAGTCGCCCGAGACGAGATGGCACTCCAGCACTTCGGGAATCTTCTGCACTTCGCGGCGGAACTGGTCGAACATATTGCCGCTCTTGTGGTCGAGCGTGATCTCCACGAACACGAGCAGCGCCGCGCCCAGCACCGCGGGATTCACGCGCGCGAAATAGCCCGTGATGACCCCGTCGCGCTCCATGCGCTTCACCCGCTCGATGCACGGCGTCACCGAAAGCCCGACCTGCTCCGCGAGGTCCTTCATGGCCATGCGGCCGTCTTCCTGGAGCAGTTTCAGGATGCGGTGATCGAGCCGGTCGAGCGCGCGGACCGGTTGGCGCTGCGTTCTCATGATTTCTTCCCGAAAATCTGAAAAATACGATAACAAAACCTAGGCATACAACAATAGCATAGCTACAAATACTGGCTACACCCGAATTTTCATGCCTTCCACCCTATCGGTGCCATAACGCCGCTTCCGGGGTCCCGGCAACACGGCGTAGCCCCAACGAATCTATACGGAGCAGCTATGCGAGTCGTCGTGTTGGGCAGTGGTGTGGTCGGTGTGGCCAGCGCCTGGTATCTCGCCCGCGCGGGCCACGAAGTCACGGTGATCGACCGCGAAGCCGGTCCCGCGCTCGAGACCAGTTTTGCGAACGCCGGCCAGATCTCGCCGGGTTACGCTGCGCCGTGGGCCGCGCCTGGCGTGCCGCTCAAGGCGATCAAGTGGATGTTCGAGAAGCACGCGCCACTCGCCATTCGTCTGGACGGCACCAAATTCCAGCTGCAGTGGATGTGGCAGATGCTGCAGAACTGCACGGCCGAACGCTACGCGCTCAACAAAGGCCGCATGGTGCGCCTCGCCGAATACAGCCGCGACTGCCTGCAGGCGCTGCGCGCCGACACGGGCATTCAATATGAAGGCCGCACGGGCGGCACGCTCCAGGTGTTCCGTACGCAGCAGCAGTTCGAAGGCGCGGCGAAGGACATCGCCGTGCTGAAGGACGCGAACGTTCCGTATGAACTGCTCACCGCCGACGAACTGGGCCGCGCCGAACCCGCGCTCGCCGCGGTGTCGGGCAAGCTCACGGGTGGCCTGCGTCTGCCCGGCGACGAAACCGGCGACTGCCAGATGTTCACCACGCGCCTTGCCGCGATGGCCGAACAACTGGGCGTGAAATTCCGCTACAACACGCCGATCGACAACCTCGTCCTGCAGGGCGACCGCATTGCGGGCGTGCAATGCGGCAGCGAACTGGTGCGCGCGGATTCGTTCGTGGTCGCGCTCGGCTCCTTCTCGACGAAGATGCTCGCGGACATCGTGAAGATCCCGGTCTATCCGCTCAAGGGCTATTCGATCACGGCGCCGATCGTCAACGCCGACGCCGCGCCGGTCTCGACCGTGCTCGACGAAACCTACAAGATCGCGATCACGCGTTTTGACGATCGCATCCGCGTGGGCGGCATGGCCGAGATCGTCGGCTTCGACAAGTCGCTCAAGCAAGCCCGTCGCGAAACGCTCGAAATGTGCGTGAACGACCTGTTCCCGGGCGGCGGCGACACGACGAAGGCCACCTTCTGGACCGGCCTGCGCCCGATGACGCCGGACGGCACGCCGGTCGTCGGCCGCACGCCGATCTCGAACCTGTTCCTGAACACGGGCCACGGCACGCTCGGCTGGACCATGTCGTGCGGTTCGGGCCAACTGCTCGCCGACCTGATCTCGGGCAAGCAACCCGCGATCCGCGCCGACGATCTTTCGGTTCACCGCTATCTCGGCGACACGCAGGGCTCGCATCGCCCGGCCTATGCCTGAAGCAACACTTTCAGCATGAACGAACACGGCGCCTCTGGGGCGCCGTGTTTCATTTCTCGCCTCGATTGGCGTGCGATATCAGAACTGATCTTCCGCCAGCGCCAGCACGCCCTCGCTGCCGTTCGCGCTGACGATCGCCGCTTCGAGCGCCACTGCCTGCGGCAAGACGTGTTGAGCGAAGAACTGCGCCGTGGCGATCTTCGCGCCATGGAACTTCGGGTCGTCCTGCATGAGGCGCTGCGAGGCGAGCATGGCGCGCGCCATCTGCCAGCCGCCCAGCACAATACCCGCCAGCTTCAGATACGGCACGCTACCCACGAACACCGCGTTCGGATCGCTCTTCGCCTTCGCGAGCACGAAGTCCACGGCCGAGGCCAGCGCCTCGCGACCGAGTGCAAGATGCTTGTGCATCGACTCGAACGCCGCGCCTTGTTGCGCTGCTAGCGCGTCGACGGTCTGCGCGATATCGGCAAGCAACGCCTTTGCCGCCGCGCCGCCGTCGCGCAGCGTCTTGCGCCCGATCAGATCGTTCGCCTGAATCGCCGTCGTGCCCTCGTAGATCGGCAGAATGCGCGCGTCGCGGTAGAACTGCGCCGCGCCCGTTTCCTCGATGAAGCCCATGCCGCCATGCACCTGCACGCCAAGGCTCGTCACTTCCAGCGCGAGTTCGGTGCTCCAGCCCTTCACGATCGGCACGAGGTATTCGTAGCGCGCCTGATGCCGCGCGCGGGCCGCCTCATCGGGATCGCCATGCGCGCGATCGCTCTCGCCCGCCGCCACGTAAGCGAGCGCACGCGCGGCTTCGGTGAGGGCGCGCATCGTCGCAAGCATACGGCGCACATCCGGGTGATGGATGATGCTCACCGCTGCTTTCGCAGAACCATCCACCGGGCGGCTCTGCACGCGCTCCTTCGCATAGGCGAGCGCTTTCTGGTACGCGCGATCGGAGACAGCCACGCCCTGCATGCCCACGGCGAAACGCGCCGCGTTCATCATGATGAACATGTATTCGAGGCCGCGATTCTCTTCGCCGATCAGCTGGCCGATCGCGCCGCCATGATCGCCGAACTGCAGCACGGCGGTCGGGCTCGCCTTGATGCCAAGCTTGTGCTCGATCGACACACAGTGCACGTCGTTGCGCGCACCGAGCGTTCCGTCTTCGTTGACGAGAAACTTCGGCACGATAAAAAGCGAAATGCCCTTCACGCCTTCAGGCGCAGTGGGTGTGCGCGCGAGCACGAGATGGATGATGTTCTCCGCCATGTCGTGCTCGCCCCACGTGATGAAGATCTTCGTGCCGAACAGCTTGAACGTACCGTCGCCTTGCGGCTCGGCGCGCGTGCGCACGGCCGCGAGATCCGAGCCCGCCTGCGGCTCGGTGAGGTTCATCGTGCCGGTCCAGTCGCCCGAGATGAGCTTCGGCACGAAGCGCTGCTTTTGCGCTTCGCTGCCGGCGGTGAGGAGTGCTTCGATAGCGCCGTCGGTGAGCAGCGGACACAGCGCAAACGAGAGATTCGCCGCGTTGAGCATTTCCACGCACGGTGTGCCGACGAGTTTCGGCAAGCCCTGTCCTTCGTATTCCTGAGGATGTTGCACGCCCTGCCAGCCGCCTTCCACGTACTGCCGGAATGCCGCTTTGAAACCGGGCGCGGCATGCACATTGCCGCTTTCCCAGCGGCTCGGATTGCGGTCGCCTTCGGCGTTCAGCGGCTCGAGCACTTCGCTGCATAGTTTGGCCGCTTCGTGCAGCACCGCTTCGACGGTTTCGGGCGTGGCGTCTTCGCCACCCGGCAGCTTCGCGATCTCTTCGAGGCCGGCCAGTTCCTTCATGACGAACAGCATGTCGCTCGTTGGCGCCTGGTACATATCAGTCTCCTCCCCTTTTCCAGAGTGCGGTTCCGCTAATGACAAAGGGGCGCCGCAGCGCCCCTTTGTTGCTTCGTCTCACGCCGCGCGGTCAATCATGATCGCAGCGCTCGTCGCGAGATACACCGGCCAGCTTCAGCCGAGTTCCTTCACGAGTTCCGGCACGACCGTGAACAGGTCGCCCACGAGGCCGTAGTCGGCCACGCTGAAGATCGGTGCTTCTTCGTCCTTGTTGATCGCGACGATGACCTTCGAGTCTTTCATGCCAGCCAAATGCTGGATCGCACCCGAGATGCCCACTGCCACGTACAGTTGCGGCGCGACGATCTTGCCGGTCTGGCCGACCTGGTAGTCGTTCGGCACATAGCCAGCGTCAACTGCAGCACGCGAGGCGCCGAGTGCGGCGTTGAGCTTGTCAGCGAGCGGCTCCAGCACCTTCGTGTAGTTCTCGCCGCTGCCCAGACCCCGGCCA